>CANFKN010000185.1 GCA_947447385.1 Microbacteriaceae bacterium | reverse complement strand
TCAAGCAAAACGCCAGTGCTGACCCTGACTACCTGTTGGCCGTTCAATCACTTCGGCACAACCACTCAAGCTTTCATTGTCAGCGCCGACTTGGTTGCTTCGAGGTTGGCATCTAAATAGCCAACCTTTACCTCGCGATTATGACGTCAGTCTTGGCCGTCTGTTTCATCGTCAATTATCATGGGTTCACGTGGAGCGCCTGTGAGTTCATTTGGTAGGTGCCAAATCGGCACAAAATATAACTCGCCATCAATCGGGTCTTCACAGTTGATCAATCGATCTCGAGTTTGCTCGATTTCTTCTGGCCAGCAGTAGCCATAGTCTCCCCAGAGAGTTGCACCGGTTTCTTGATGCGCCTCCATAGTGCTGGTTAGTACGTAATCAAACGCATAGGCCAGTGGCGGAGGCGAAAGGCGCTCGATCGTTTCGATGTCTGCCCATTTCACCTTGTCGATGATTTCGATGAACCCATTCTTAGGAACATGCAAAGCCCATTTGTGGTGTTGGTTGTGAAGTTCAATGGGCTCACCCATAGTGCCGGTTTTTTGCGAAAGGGTAGTCAGAATTTCTGGCGATGGTGCGCAGAATGTAAATACGTCATCAAAGCCGGCTTCGCGAACGACATCGATGAATTCATTTTCAACAAAAAATAGCATCTTTAAACGGCACCTTCTTTTGGTTCATAAATAAGCCCTTGCCAACCGGCAAAGCCTTCAAATAAATGACATTCGTAGCCACCGATAAAACAACTGCGCGACTCTGATGCTTCATCGCATCGCTTGCCGGCTTCTGGGTCGGGTGACTTATAGAAAGCCTCGAGGCCCTCCAGCCAAACAGTTTGGCCGTCTCGGGTGAAAGACTCTAGAAACTCAATCGGCCGCCCGTTTGAATCTGTAGCTTGCGCTGAACAGTTGTTACAAACCACATTGCGCCCGCGCGCTCCGTGGTGGCTGCAGGGCTCACTGCAAATGGCGCAGGGTTTGATGTGCTTCGAGATCGCAGATGAAGAGTCAGACATAACGAGGTGCTCCACAACTAGTTTCGAGTTTCATGCGCACAACATTAGCGCCAGGTTGCGACATTTTTTTAGTTGCGACGACTGGAGGCGAGCAAGTCGGCGAGAGCCGCGGCGAACGTTTCGAACTCAAAACTAAAGCCCAGCGCCTCAAGCCGCGACGGCAATGCGCGTCGGCCAGTTAGGGCTAGGCCGGCATCCGTGCGAAAGATTAGGCGCGAACCGAGTTTGATTGCCCAGGCAGGGGTCGCCGGGCTAGGAGGTCGGCCAAGCTGTTGCCTCAAGGCTGTCATCATCGCGCGGTTCATAAGCGGTTCAGGTGCGGTGATGTGCACAACGCCCTCGAGTGACGCGTTAGCAATAATAAAGTCGAGAGCGCGCAAAAAATCGTGAATGTGCACCCACGACACCCACTGCCGACCTGAGGCCACTGTGCCGCCCAAAAACCAACGTGTGATCGTTATGAGGCGGTTGAGCGCTGGGCTGTTTGGTTGCAGCACAATCGCGGTGCGCAAATAAACCATGCGTTCGGCAGAACCAGCAGGGGCGGCGGCCTCCCAAGCTTTAGCGACCTCGGTCATCTGGCGCGGGCCATCGGCGAGCCGTGACGCCTCTGTGAGAATCGTGTCACCAGCATCACCATAAATAGCCAGCGTGCTCATCTGCAACCAAAGTGCGGGGCGCCCAAATCGAGACGAAGCTTTAGCGAGTGCAGCAGTGGGTTCGGTGCGCGAAGTCTTTAGCAACTCGATGTTGTTCTCGGTCGCTGGGCGATCAACCAGTTCACCCGCTAAGTTAACGAGGATGCTCCCCGCGAGCTCAGCGCCCCACGAAGCTTCGACGTCGCGACCGTTCCAAAGGAGTTGTCGGTGAGTGTGATTGGCCTTTATGCTGCGAGTCAAAATCACTACCTCATGCCCAAGGTCGGCGAAGTGAGATGCGACAGCACGACCGAGAGTTCCGGCGCCACCAGCTATGACTATTTTTTGCAACACAGGCAACCTAGCGAACGCTCGCTTAGAGCTTGCAGGCGGGAGTGCCACCTGGCAACTTGTGGCGATATTTGGCTATGAGCAAGTAGCAGACGTGCGCGAGCCAGCTAAACGGTGGCGTGATCATGACAGCACCAACGGCTTTGAAGGCCCAGTTCTTCTGCGCGAGCAAGACCTTAGCGAGGGCTGCGTGCCCGCCATAACTCTTGCCGTCGATTACAAAATAAACCCGACTGGCGGTCTGCTCCTCAGTCAACCCGAAACTTGCAACATCAATCATTTGCCACGCGTGCACTTCAATCGAAGCTGTTGACCTAGCTCTGATGAAGTTTGCAGTGGTGGTGCAAAAGCCACAGTCGCCGTCAAAAATTAGTGTTGGTTTCTCCCCCGTGGCATTCATAGTTTCAGACTACCCTTTTCATGCTCGCCCGATATTCCGCGGGCCTAATTTCGGGTTAGTCTGAAGTTGTGACCAACATCAAAGATCTCAGCGCCTTTCTGGCGAGCCGCCGAACTACCCGCGACTTTTTGCCGACTCCCATCGAGCCGAGCGTAATCGAACAGCTAATCACTGACGGGCTCACGGCACCGTCGTGGAGCAACACTCGACCATACATGGTCGCCATAGCAACAGGCGAAGTGCGTAATCGAATCTCTGCTGACATGATGGGCCGCGCTGTTGCCTTGACCGGTTTTCGCGTCGGCACGATTGCCGAGAAAATCAAGTTTCTATTCACCCCAAAAGCCTGGCCAATCAGCGATCACTCAATGCTTGCGCCATACCCTGTTGAACTTCAGCCTCGCGCCCGCAAGGTTGGCAAAGAGCTCTATGGGCTTATCGGCGTGCCCCGCGGCGACAAGCAAGCACGTGAAAAACAGTGGATGAAGAACTATGAGTTCTTTGGCGCACCTGTTGAGCTTTTCATCTTCGCTCACAAAGACCTCGGTGTTCACGCAGCCAACGATGCAGGCCTTTTCAGCCAGAACCTGATGCTTAG
>CANFKN010000184.1 GCA_947447385.1 Microbacteriaceae bacterium | reverse complement strand
TAGACATTTCGACCAAACTTTTCTTCAGCTCGCCAGAAATAGATGAAACCGAAGGTCAGCGATGCCAAGGCCCAAACTGTGCCAAAAATCCACTGATAAAGGTCATAGCTATAGCCCTGCACCAGCGAACCGCGTGCGATCTGCAGATAAACGTGAATCGGGTTGCCCTCAAGAATCGGTTTCAAAAACGGGTGACCAGAGGCCAACTTATCGACCGAAAAGAAAATACCCGAACTATAGAAGGCGATTCGAGTGATGAAAGGCACGAGCTGGTTGAGGTCGGCAAAGTGCACCGTCAATCGAGCAGCGATCATTGCCAAGCCGGCGCTAAAGCAGGCCATCAAAAGCAGGTCAGGCACGATCAGCAACCAGTTGTGGGTCACCGGCTGACCCAGGGCAATCAGCGCAATCAACATCAACCCGACTAGCGGAACAATGCGAAAAATATTTGAAATCACGGCCGATGCTGGCAGCAACACACGAGGAAAATTCAGCGAGCGAACCAGGCTGGCGTTGGCGGTGATTGACTTTGCACCGTCGGCAAACGAACCCGAGATGAACTGAAATAGCACGATGCCGGTTACCAGATATGGCAAAAAGTTGTCTGGGCGCGTGTTGCCCAAAACGAGTCCAAAAATCAGGCCATAGACCATGATCTGAAGGGCTGGCACAAGCACAAGCCAGGCAACACCCAGAGAAGATTTGGCTGTGCTGGCCTGAAGGTTGAATCGTGCGAGCGTGAAAGCAAAGGTGCGGCGCTTGTAGCTCTCGCGAATATATTCGCGCAGGCGTGGGCGCTCACCAATCTTTTGCAGCCTATATTTGGCTGCTTGCTCGGCGACGGTCAAGGCGGGCCTTAGTTTGCTGCTGCTTCGACGTTTCGGCCTAGCGCGATGACGCGCCAACCCGCAGCTTGCCAGTTTGCAACCGGCAGAGCGTTGCGACCCTCAATGAGCAAGCGGTTCGCAACAACAGCGCCTAGGTGCTCTGGGTTGAAGTCACGATATTCGCGCCATTCAGTAGCCAAAACAACCGCCTCAGCGCCCGCGGCAGCAGCAAGCAGATCTTGTTCGGTGTTGAACTCTGGGTGCTGGGCGTTCACATTTGCAAGAGAGATCGGGTCGTGCACCATTACGTTTGCACCGGCTGCCAAAAGCAGCTTCGCCACAGCGATGGCGGGGCTGTCGCGCAGGTCGTCGCTGTCTGGTTTAAAGGCAGCGCCAAGAACTAGAACTTTTTTGCCGTGTAGGTCGCCAAGCTCGGCCTGAGCGATCTCAACCACGCGGTTGCGGCGGCGCAAGTTGACCTGGTCAACATCTTCAAGAAAGTGAACGGCTGAGCCAACACCGAGTTCTTCGGCGCGAGCCATAAATGCGCGAATGTCCTTTGGCAGACAACCGCCACCAAAGCCAATGCCGGTGCGCAAAAACTTGTTTCCGATGCGCTCGTCATAGCCAATTGCCTCTGCAAGCTTCACGGCGTCTGCACCTGAAACTTCAGCGATTTCAGCCATGGCGTTAATGAAAGAGATTTTGGTTGCCAAGAACGAGTTCGCGGCAACTTTTACCAGCTCAGCGGTTGGAATGTCGGTCACCAGGAATGGAGTGCCGAGGTCGGTGATTGGCTCATAAACTTTGCGCAGCAACTCTTCGCTGCGCTCGTCGTTCACACCAATAACTATGCGGTCTGGGCGAAGTGAATCTTCGAGCGCCGTGCCTTCGCGCAAGAACTCCGGGTTCCAGGCTAGGTGAGGCTCAAAGCCAACTTTGGCCGCTAGGGCAGCGGTTAGGGCAGCCGAGGTGCCTACCGGCACGGTTGATTTGCCGGCTACAACAGCGTCTTCGCGCAGGTAAGGGGCAAGTGCTTCGACGGCTGAGAAGAGGTACTCGGTGTTTGCTGCATAACTGCCTGGCAACTGAGGGGTGCCAACGCACAAGAAGTGCATGTCGGCTTCAAAAGACTCTTCGTCGTGGTTCTCTTTGAACTTGATGTTGCCCTGGGCCAAAACTTTAGCCAATGCCTCTGGCAGGCCAGGTTCGTGAAACGGAATCAGGCCGTTTTGCAGGTCGCCGAGTCGCTTGGGGTTAGGTTCGATGCCGATAACCTCGTGCCCAAGTTCAGCCATCGCGATTGCGTGGGTGGCGCCTAGGTAGCCGAGTCCGATAACAGTAATTTTCATGGCCATAAGGCAAAAGTTTACCGCTAGATAGGGCGATTGGGCATTGTTTGGGTACCCTTGTGGCATGGCAAGCAAATACACCTATCAACCGCACCCGCACGTTGAAAACCGCAAAGAGCGTGGGCCTGCCACTTCACGCAACAGTCACAAGTCGGGCAAGAGCCCAACTTCGGCGATGACCAAGTTCAATAATCGCCTCGGGTTTCGCATCACGAAGTCGGTTGGCACCATGTGGGCGGCATACGTGTTCTTTGCTCTTTCACTCGTGAGTTTGCCTTCGGTGCTTCAAACGGGCAACGCGGTAATAATCGTCGGATGGATCGCCCAGACCTTTCTGCAGCTTGTGCTTTTGCCAATCATTATCGTGGGCCAGAACATTCAAGCTGAAGCCTCAGATGCCCGCGCGATTGCCACCTATGACGACGCTGGCGCGATTCTCGAAGAAGCCAAAGAAATTCAAAACCACCTAGCGACTCAAGATCAGGCGTTGGGCGAGTTGATTGAGAAAGTCGCTGCTCTCGAGGCAAAGCTCGCCGCTGGCAACGCAACGGCCGACAACTCTGCCGGTAAAGCTGCCGACAAAGCCGCCGGGCTTTCGAAGGGCTCTGGCAAATAAATGCGCGTTTTCATCATGGAATGCTCGGTCGATTACACCGGTCGATTGAGCGCTCACCTGCCTAGGGCCAAACGGCTGCTGATGCAAAAGAACGATGGCAGCGTTTTGATTCACAGCGATTCAGGCAGCTTTAAACCGCTTAATTGGATGAACCCTCCTTGCACGGTGACTGTCGAAGAGCCGAGTGAGTTTCACGTGGAACAGGGCGTGAAAGAAGTTTGGCGAGTTG
>CANFKN010000183.1 GCA_947447385.1 Microbacteriaceae bacterium | reverse complement strand
TTATGGCCGGCACCGGGTTCTTGGGTCAGCACAGTGACGAGATTTATTACCTACCTGCCGACGAGCTCTACCTGACCGGCACGAGCGAAGTTGCGCTCGCCGGCTATCATCGCGATGAGATCATCGACTTCGATAAGGGTCCAAAGCGTTATGCCGGCTGGTCAACCTGTTATCGCCGCGAAGCCGGTTCGGCTGGCCGCGACACCACAGGCATTTTGCGCGTGCACCAGTTCAACAAGCTTGAGATGTTTGCCTACATTCACCCTGACGAGGCCGAAGCTGAACACGCTCGCCTTTTGGCGTGGCAAGAGCAGATGCTGCAGAAGTGCGAGCTGCCCTATCGCATCATCGACACAGCTGCCGGTGACCTTGGCTCATCTGCTGCGCGCAAATATGACATCGAGGCTTGGGTGCCTTCGCAACAGACCTATCGTGAACTCACTTCAACTTCGAACTGCACAACTTTTCAAGCCCGCCGCCTAAACGTGCGCTACCGCACCGAGTCGGGCAAGACTGCACCAGTTGCAACTTTGAACGGCACCCTCGCAACCACTCGCTGGTTGGTCGCAATTCTTGAAAACCACCAGCAGGCCGATGGCACCGTTCGCATTCCTGAAGCCATTCGCCCCTACCTTGGCGGTCTCGAGTTCATTCGCCCATGAAAGTAGCAACTGGGGGCGACCGCTGGCTTATTGCCATTGACATCGACGGCACGCTTGTGCACGACGATGGCTTTTTGTCGCCCGAGGTAGTCAAAGAGGTCAATCGTGTGCGCGATCTCGGTCACGAAGTCATCATCGCGACCGGTCGTTCAGCGGCCAACGCCATTCCGGTAATCAAAGATGTCGGCTTCGAATCTGGTCGCGGCGTCTGCTCTAACGGCGCTGTCACAATCGAAATCGAAGAAACCGATGGTCGCGGATACCGCCCGCTTGAGGTCATAACCTTCGACCCGAGTGACGTTCTGCAACAACTAATCACAACTTTGCCCGACGCGCACTTTGCCGTTGAAGACGCAGATGGCAGCTACCGTTTTCACAAGCCTTTTCCAACTTATGCACTCGGCGAACAAAACTATGAAACACCGCTGCAAGAGCTAATGAATCACCCGGTTTCGCGCGTTGTTGTTCTCTCGCCAGAGCATGACGTCGAAGAGTTTCTTGGCTTGATTGCCGGCGTGGGTTTGCATTCGGTGAGCTATGCCATCGGCTACACCGCTTGGCTCGACATTTCTCCTAGCGGGGTCACCAAGGCAAGTGCGCTCGAAAAGCAGCGTGCTGAACTTGGCATTGCACCACATCAGGTGATCACCATTGGCGACGGTCGAAACGACATCGCAATGTTCCAATGGGCCAAGGCTGGCGGCGGCTATGCATTTGCCATGGGCCAGGCGCCCGACGACGTTCAAGAGCACGCAACTGCAGTCACCGCTGCCGTTGAAGCCGACGGTGTCGCTCAAGTGCTGTCTGGTTTCGAAGGAATCCTCTTCACTCAAAACCTTTGATTTGCCTGAGCATGGTTACGAAAAGGTCACGAAGTTCTTAAACTTATAGAACAACGTATTTTTAGGAAAACCTTTTGACCGACAGCCGCAAAACTAAGCAGAGCCGCGTTCGACGCGCTTTTGCGAGGCACCAATCACTCAAACCTCAGTCACGTGCAAAAGCACTGACTGGTTTGGCGTTTAAGTTTTTGGCTCTAGTGCTCAGCTCGGCAATCGTTGTCACCGGCGTTAGTGCCTGGCAAATCGCCGACGAAATCCAATCAAATGGCATTCAACTGCTCGACGAAAACGGCAAAGCCGTTGCCATCTCAGCCGAAGACATCAAAGGCCCAATCAACATTCTTTTGGTTGGCTCAGACACCCGCAAGGGTCAAGGCGGTGGCTTTGGTTCAGGAATCACGTCAAACCTAGCCGACGTAATTATTTTGTTGCACGTCTCACAAGACCGCAAAAATGCCGTTGCACTGAGTTTTCCGCGTGACCTAATGGTGCCGTGGCCTGCCTGCCCAAGCACCTCGGGAGGCCCCGGCTATTTGCCGCAAAGCCTCGGCCAAATTAACGCGACCATCGCAAATGGTGGCCCGGGTTGCACATTGAAAACTGTTGAATCAATCACTGGCCTAAAGATTCCGTTCCTTGCAATGATCAACTTCAAGGGCGTTATTGAAATGTCTAACGCCATTGGTGGCGTAGAAGTTTGCCTTACCAAACCAATCGAAGACACCTACACACATACTTCATTGCCGGCTGGCCTGCAGGTTCTGCAGGGTCGCGCAGCTCTTCAGTTCTTGCGCACTCGCCACGGCGTCGGCGATGGCAGTGACCTTTCACGCATCAGCAACCAACAGGTCTTCATGTCTTCATTGGTTCGCAAGATCAAGAGCCAAGGCGTTTTGAGCAACCCGGTTTATCTCTACACACTGGCAACGGCAGCCGGTCGCAACATGACCCTCAGCAGCACAATGTCTGACCCAAACACGCTCATTGCTCTGGCAAGCTCACTCAAAGACGTCTCGCTCGACAAAATGGTTTTCATGCAGCTACCGTCAGTCAGCGGCTTGCCAGCACCAAATCAAGGTCGAGTCAAACCAAACGACGAGCTCGCAGCCTTGATTTATGACAAGCTTCAAAATGACAAGCCAATCGTTCTAGGCAAAGCCAACGGTGGTCAGGGTGCAGTTGTTCAACCGACCGCAACCCCAACACCAGGCGCAAGCACCACTCCAACCCCACAGCCAACCGGGTCGGCAAAACCCACACCATCGGCAAACGCATTGCCAGACAGCGTTATCGGCTCAACAGCTGGCGACAAAACCTGTTCAAACTAGCAACAACAAAAACCGGGGTTTGAGCGTTCACCCAAATGCACTAAACTAGACACGCTCGAGGAGACGTCGCATAGCCCGGTCGAGTGCGCCTCACTGCTAATGAGGTAAGGATCTAAAGTCCTTCGGAGGTTCAAATCCTCTCGTCTCCGCCAGTAAGTTTGGCCAAGCACCAGACATAACAAAACCCCCAAC
>CANFKN010000182.1 GCA_947447385.1 Microbacteriaceae bacterium | reverse complement strand
TCGGCCTCACCTTTTGCCAGGTGCTTCTCAAGTTTCTTCGCGGTGTAGAAACCGGCGTAACCGCCACCGACTACTAGAATTTTTGGCGCAGCGGCGCCACTGTTATTTGCAGGCATTTCTCTAATTTACTACCTAACTGGTTGTTGAAGGTCGGTTTAGTGGGTGATTCTGTTGGTTTCTGGGCCTAATGTTTTAAGCGTTTTTGAGTTCATAGTTGACGCATTCGCAACGAGATTGCTTCCAACTGCAAGCCTCGAGTGCGAGGTCGCCGATTGGGTTGACACCTGGGCCGGCGGCTAGCGCGTGACCAGCGAGCGCATGCAGGCACTTCACGCGAGTTGGCATGCCGCCGGCTGAGATGCCGTCGATCTCTGGCACAGCATCGCCCAGAGCTGCTCGGTCAGCTAAAAAGGCCTCGTGAGCGCGCTGATAGGCGGCTTGCAACTCGGCATCTTCGGCAAGCATCTGCTCATATTTCTTCATCACCTGAGTTGCCTCAAGGGTTGAAATTGCCGCAGTGGCCGCTGGCAACGTCAGGTAATAGGTTGTGGGGAACGGTTCGCCATTGCCCAAGCGCGGTTTGGTTTGAACCACAATCGGGTTGCCACAAACACATCGGGCAGCAATTGCCACAATGTCGCGGGCGGGGCGACCGAGCTGGTTCGAAACAGTCTCGATGTCTTGAGGCGTGGCAGGGCTTAGCGGCATAGTTTGGCGATCTTTTTTTACTTGGATGGAGTGTCGAGCCCGGCAACCACCACAGACTCAACGAGGTTGCTGACCCAGTTGTTCTTGGTTTGTGCGATGCTGTGCGAAATCTGATTGGTCTTGCGTTCTTTGGCAAGCTTCTCTCCGAGGGTGCCGGTGGCATCACTGGCATTTTCGGTGTCGGCGCCAACCACCAAATAGCTGACCTCGCCTGGCAAAACATAGAAGAGTCGGTCGCGCGCTTGCGAACGAACATAGACGGGGTCAAGCCAACGGTTTTTCGAGCTTTTCAAAATATTGTTAGCGTCTTGCATAGCAGCCACTTTTGCTTGAGCATCTGCAATCTGCTGGCGCTGGTTGAACCAATACTGCATTTGCGGCGCGAGGGTCAGAACACCAAAAACGATGATCAAAAAGATGCTGACCAGATAGGTGTTTTGGCGCAGGTTGTGAAAAATCTCAGCAGCGAAGCGTGAACCCGAACCGCCCCCACTACCTGATGTTTCGCGCAGGCGCGACACTCGAGGCGATTCAGAACTGCTTAAACGCGCACCCCCCGCACGCGAGGCCGGCCGCTGGGAGGCGGCTGGTCGCTGGCTTCGACTTGGGGCCGAACCAGGGCGTGCAGGGGGTTTGCGGTTAGACAATGTCGTTTTGAAGCGAACTAGTTCTTGAAGCGAGGGAAGGCGCCGCGGCCTGCATAGACTGCTGCGTCTTGTAGTTCTTCTTCAATGCGAAGGAGCTGGTTGTATTTAGCAACGCGCTCGCTGCGAGCAGGTGCACCCGTCTTGATCTGGCCAGCGTTGGTTGCAACGGCTAGGTCAGCAATAAAGGTGTCTTCGGTTTCACCCGAACGGTGGCTGATGATCGCCTTCATGCCTGAACGCTGTGCAAGAGAGACGGCATCCAAGGTCTCGGTTAGGGTACCAATCTGGTTAACCTTCACAAGAATCGCGTTGCCAGCAGCCTCGTCGATGCCCTTCTGAAGGCGTGCAGGGTTGGTTACATAAAGGTCGTCGCCAACAAGCTGAACTTTGGTGCCAAGCTCAGCAGTGATTTTCGTCCAGCCAGCCCAGTCGTCTTCGGCTAGTGGGTCTTCGATTGAAACTAGTGGGAATCGTGCAACTAGGTCGGCATAGTAGGCGATCATTTCATCGCTTGAGCGCTCTTGACCTTCGAAGGTGTACTTGCCGGTTGCTTCGCTATAGAACTCGGTTGATGCAACGTCAAGTGCAAGTGCAATGTCGGTGCCTAGCTTGTAGCCAGCCTTCGCGATTGCCTCACCGATGATCTCAAGTGCTGCAGCGTTGGTAGGAAGCTCTGGTGCGAAACCACCCTCGTCGCCAAGACCGGTTGCTAGACCCTTTGAGTGCAAGATGCCCTTGAGTGCGTGATAAACCTCAACGCCCCAACGAAGGCCCTCGCTGAATG
This sequence comes from Microbacteriaceae bacterium, assembly GCA_947447385.1. Taxonomy (GTDB): domain Bacteria; phylum Actinomycetota; class Actinomycetes; order Actinomycetales; family Microbacteriaceae; genus Rhodoluna. The sequence goes on along the minus strand of CANFKN010000182.1, from coordinate 930 downwards.
ATTCTGCGCCAAGAGGAACAATCATGAACTCCTGAATGTCAACACCGGTGTCAGCGTGTGCGCCACCGTTGATGATGTTCATTAGTGGAACAGGCAAAACATAAGCGTTTGGGCCACCAAGGTAGCGATAAAGCGGCTGGCCAGTTGCCTCAGCTGCTGCGCGAGCGTTTGCCAGTGAAACACCCAAGATTGCGTTTGCACCCAAGTTTGACTTGTTGTCGGTGCCGTCAACTGCGATTAGCGCTGCGTCAACTAGACGCTGGTCAAGAGCGTCAAAGCCAACAAGTGCTTCGTCGATGGTCTCGATAACAGCCTTAACTGCGTTCTGAACGCCCTTGCCTAGGTAGCGACCCTTGTCGCCATCGCGGCTCTCGTGGGCTTCGAACGCACCAGTTGATGCGCCTGATGGCACGGCTGCGCGGCCAAAGCTGTCGTCTTCTAGCAGTACTTCAACCTCAACGGTCGGGTTGCCGCGTGAGTCAAGAATCTCGCGGGCGCCAATGGCTTCAATGATTGACAAGGGGTCTCCTCTATTCGCCTGCGATTGCAGGTCACTTGCGTGGTTTATTTATTTGCACAGGTGCCTCACGGCACACGCCAAGAAATGGCTAGAAACTTCGTTGTAGTCTGCTCACAAGTTTACTTGGTGAAGCTTGACTCTTGGGTTAACGCGAGGTTGCTAATGTTTTGCGAGATTGGGGTTAGTCCTCGGCAACGAGCCCCTGTGACAGTGGCGCCGGCATTTCAAGTGCCTTCGCCAGGCGGCACAGCGTCAAGTAGGTTGGGTTTGCTCGACCCTTCTCGATCTTTTCTTTGGATAGACTAGGATAACCAGGTTTGTATCGCTCGAAGTTTTGAATGATGTCCACCGGTGCGTTGATTTCGTCTGATTGCGGCCTCTTGAAAGGCGTCATTCGGCCACCCCACAAT
>CANFKN010000181.1 GCA_947447385.1 Microbacteriaceae bacterium | reverse complement strand
GGAACTCCTTGTTTGTTTGGTTTGCCTAGGGCGATTGAGCTTGTGGGCTGCAAACATCATTGTGAGCGCGTTCTTGAAAAGTATAGTAAACCCACACTGCCTTGTGAAAATGTAAAGACCCGCAAACTGCGGTTTTAGCGGTTTGCGGGTCTTTTAGCTTCGGAATCCGTTGCCGAAGTTAGTTTCGAGGCGATTCTTCGTCATTTGAGCGTGTCGCGTCGAGCTCAAGAAGCTCATTCACATGCTCATCGTCTGCATCGGTTGAAATGCGGGCAAACGCGCGAGGCTCGGGGTTGACCGTCTGCACATCGGCAATTGGAATCACGCCAAACTGACTTTTTTCTAGATCGTTCAACTCTCTCGCAGTTGGCAACAGTGAGGACTCAAGGCTGCCAACAAGCGTGTTATAGGCATCGCCCGTTTTACGAATCTGAGAACCAACGTCATTGGTGTATTTAGCAATTAGGGCTAGACGATCAAACACGCGTTTACCGAGAGTGATGACTTTGTTCAGCGCTTCTTGGTCGGCGGTGCTTTGCCAAATGAGCGCAATCGACTTCATGATGGTGAATAGGTTCACCGGAGTTGCTAGAAGAACTTTGTTCTTCATAGCGATTTCAAGTAGGCCAGGATCTGCGATTAGTGCTGCGGCCAGGAGCGACTCGCGAGGAATAAAGGCAACGACGAACTCGGGCGACTTTGCATAGCCCTCCCAATACTTCTTCGTGCTCAGTGTCATAACGTGCTTTTTGAGGGCTGCTGCGTGCTCAAGCATGAGTCGCTGGTATTCGAGTTCGCGAGTGGGTACCTCGCGGTCTTCGATTTCCATTGCCTTGTAATACGAGTTAAATGGGACTTTTGAATCGACAGGAATTGATGTTCCGCCTGGCATGCGAATGACCATGTCTGGAATCGAGCGGCTGTCATCAGAATCAACAGCTTTCTGAGTCACGAAGGTGACTCGGTCTACTAAGCCAGCTTCTTTGACTAGTTGTTCGAGCTGCATTTCGCCCCAGTTACCACGGTCTTGATTATTAGTCATCGCCTTGGTCAATGCGCTTGTCTGGCTCATCAAAGTTCGCGTGATGTCGTTTGCGTTGGTTAGCAATGTCTCGAGGGTGGTGTGCTGAGTCTTGCGAGAGTCCTCAATCTGCTCAACTTTTAGCTTCATGTCGGCAAGTTGCTGGGCAACTGGAGCGAGCTTCTGAAGCACTTGGCTTTCAGCTGCCTTTTCAGCGATTTGCAGGTCACGAAGATCTGAAAGATCTTTCTCTGCTCGAACGGCTCGCTCGACCAGACCCTCAACGCGTGTCTCAGCGGTTGTCAGCGCGATTCGAGTTTGCATGAGTTGTGCGTTGAGATCTACAGACCCGTCGCCACCAGACTTTTTGCGGCCCCCGACTAGCCACCCGATGACAACACCAGCGACTAGCCCAACGATTAGAAATAGAAAAGAATCCATGTCGCAAGTTTGCCACTTGCCTGCGACATTTTTTAGGTCCAGTCGGGCTTTTCGACTTTGACAGGCACGAGCAGCGGCTTTAGAACCTGCTTGGTCGCGGCAGCTAGCTCATGCAAGTTGTCAACACCGTGCTTTTTCTTAGCCATGTGCACCACAATGCGAGCGCAGGCATCAGCGTCGGCCAAAGCATCGTGATGATTGAACTCTTCGTGACCCACCGCATAAGCCACCGAATTGAGGCGATAACTTTCGAGGTTATAACTCTTGCGCGACATAGACAACGAGCACAGGTAACTGAGCTCGGGCAGCGGCGCATCGATAGCGGCGGCCGAAGCGCGCAACACTCCCATGTCGAAGGGCGCGTTGTGTGCAATCAAGACATCCGTGCCAATAAATTCGAGCATTGCTTTGAGGGCCACGTCATATTCGAGGGCGTCTTCAACATCGCTCGGATGAATGCCGTGCACCCGAATGTTGCCCGCATGAAACCAGTTGTGCGGGTATGGCGGCTTGAAAAGCAGGGCCAAACCTTCGACCAAAACTCCGTCGCGCACGCGCACCAAACCCACCGCGCAGGGGCTAGCTGGCGAACCATTTGCGGTCTCAAAGTCGATTGCGGTGAAGTCAAGGGGCATAGGTCAATTAAACTCTTATGTTGTGGCCCTAACTATCGCAATCGTGGGACTGCCTAACGTAGGCAAGTCGACCCTTTTCAACGCACTCACCAAAAACAATGTGTTGGCGGCGAACTACCCGTTCGCAACCATCGAGCCAAACGTTGGTGTGGTGAACCTGCCAGACCCTCGCTTGCAAAAGCTTGCCGACATGTATGGTTCAGAGCGCCTCTTGCCAGCACCTGTGTCATTCGTTGACATCGCGGGCATCGTGCGCGGTGCTTCGGTGGGTGAAGGCTTGGGCAACAAGTTCTTAGCCAACATTCGTGAAGCCGATGCAATCGCCCAGGTTGTGCGAGCATTCGTCGACGGCGACGTCGTGCACGTTGACGGCAAGGTTGACGCCTCGAGCGACATCGAAACCATCAACACCGAGCTGATTCTTGCCGACATGCAGACTCTCGAAAAAGCCCGCCCTCGCATCGAAAAAGAAGTCAAGGGCAAAAAGATGGAGCCAATCGCTCTCGAAGTGATTGACGAAGCTATGGCGATTCTCGACGGTGGCAAGCCGCTATCGTCTTCAAAAATTGACTTGACCCCAATCAAAGAGATGGGCCTGCTGACCGCAAAGCCGATCATCTATGTCTTCAACGTTGACGAAAGCATTCTCACCGACGCCGAAAAGAAGAAGGCGCTCGCCGACCTCGTTGCACCAGCCGAAGCCGTCTTCTTAGACGCCAAGGTTGAAAGTGAACTTATTGACTTAGATGCCGCCGAGGCAGCCGAACTTTTGGCATCACTCGGCCAAGATGAATCTGGCCTCGACCAGCTTGCCCGCATCGGTTTCGACACCCTTGGCCTGCAGACCTACCTAACGGTTGGCCCTAAAGAAGCCCGCGCCTGGACCATTCACAAAGGCTGGACAGCCCCACAAGCCGCCGGCGTGATTCACAGTGACTTTCAGCGCGGCTTCATCAAAGCCGAAATCGTCTCGTTT
>CANFKN010000180.1 GCA_947447385.1 Microbacteriaceae bacterium | reverse complement strand
CGAACATTTGATTTAGCTGAAGTTGCCCAGCCTGCGAATTTGTAGCCGGTGCGCGTGAACTTGACTTTTGACAACGCTTTGCCAGTTGAAGGCACGCTCTGTGAAGGCATTGTGCCTTTGCCCGCGTTTGCCTTGAACACGATTGTGTAGGTTTTTGCGGCCTGCGCGCTGTCGTGAGGCGCGGCGCTCAGCGTTGCAGATGCCACAACTAGAGCAATAAAAAGCCCAGTGAGTCGAATCAGATTGCGGCTTTGCATCGCTTTGCCTCGTTGCGGCGCGCTGCTTGATTGCATCAGGTACTCATCTCTTAGCCGCACCAAAGCGACACTCAGATAAGCCTAGATGAAACCGCTTTCACATCGCGGAGTTGAGACTCAACCGTAATGAAACTCACACAATTGACTTGAGCGGGCTAGCTAATCTCGGCCAAACGCGCCTTGACCAGCTTCTCGATAAGCGATTTGGGCAGAGGGGCATCCACGTCGAATTGAAACGAACTCTTCGACACAACATAGTCGGCAAGGTCTGCCGCGTGGGCAGCCATGACCTCGGCGCTTTGCGGTGAGAGCGTCAAATGGTTCTTGAATGCGCACAAACCCACAACATATTTGCCGCCGAATTTGAACGCCGGTGAACCCCAAGCAATCACTTGCTCGAGGCCTGGCTCGACCTCAAGAATCAGCTCGCGCATCGCCGATAAGGTGGCACGCTTTGGTTCATCTTGGGCTTCGATGTAGGCGGTGACTTCAGCTGCAGACATGAGGCAATTCTAAATGGCGGGTTGGTTTTTATGCGAGCGTGCCTCTGGCCAACGCTTCACCTAAATCTATCTAGCGATATTTATTGACTTATTTATTAGGCATTATCTATTGTAATGGCGGTTATATTAGGCATAATAGTTTTATGGCTAATAAATCTTTTCGCACTTCGGCTGAGCTTGCCGACTTTGGCTTGGCGATTCGCCGTTGGAGGGCAGTGCACAGTCTGACCGCGAGTCAAGTGGCTGAGCGCGCCAACATCAGCAGAGACACCCTTAGGTCAATCGAGCAAGGCACAGGCACCTCTTCGCTTATGGCAGTTTTTGCTGTTTTAGAGGTTTTAGGCGTGCAGGGAATCTTGGCCCATGAAATTGACCCCCTCAATTCTGAGTTGGGCCGCGATCGCGCTGAGCTAATCAACAAGAAACGAGTTCGCACAAATGCGCTCGGTTGAAGTCTGGCTCTCAAGCCTAGTTAGATCAGATATTTTTGTTGGCACTCTGCGAGAGATGCAGCCGAAAAACTACCACCAACCAACCCTCGACTTCACATACGACCCCGCTTATCGAAGCAACCCCAGCTCATACGCATTAGCGCCAGACATGCCATTAGTGTCTGGGTCGATTATTTTGCCTTATGACAGAAAAATGTTCGCCGGGCTTGCAGACTCTTTGCCTGATGACTGGGGGCGTCGCATTATTCGGCGACGTCATTCAGATTCTTGCCGAGCAAGCGGCAATATCGTTACCCCACTAACCGAGCTTGACTACCTCCTAAATCAGAGCGATGAAACACGCATAGGTGCCCTGCGATTCAAAGTCAGCGGTTCGGCTGAGTACAGCCAACCTGGGGCCGGTGCTGTGAACGAAATTGAACGCCTGATTGAAGCTGCCCTGCGCTTTGACGAAGATGACGCTTCAGCTGAAGACCTTGCCATTCTAGGCGGCTTGAGTTCGCCCCTCGGCGGCGCAAGACCGAAAGTTGCCTTTCTAGAACTCGGGCAGGCTCCTCAGATTGTTAAGCTCTGGCGCGACGAAGACCGAAAATTTGATGTTGAGGCATGGGAGGCCGTCGCGTTAGACATCGCAACCGACGCAAAAATGAATGTGCCTCGTCATTCGCTTAAACGAGCTTCTGCAAGTGCGTCAAGGTTGCATCTTGACCGCTTCGACAGAACTGCCGGTGGCCGAATCGGTTATCAAAGCATGCGCTCTGCCCTTGGCTATGGCCTTGAAATAGAACGCACATTTTCATATCAAGAAATGGCCGAGTTCGTTGCTATAAGCTGCGACGAGCCGAACCGCCAACTTGAGCAGCTCTTTAGAAAAGCGGCTCTATCAATTGCCATCAACGACATAGATGACCACACGCGCAACTTGGGGTTTTTGAGAACAAATAGAGGATGGGTTTTGGCTCCATTCTTCGATATCAATCCCGGGCGTCCCGACAGCGCTGAACAGTCGAACACCTGGATCACCCGAACCGCCAGTCGGTTTGCGAAGCATGACTTCACTGCCCTAATCGATGACTCGACAAGCTACCGATTAGCCCGCAATCAGGCTCTTGAAATCATCGATGAAATTCGCTCTGCAACCTCGTCGTGGCAGCAACGTGCCGTCTCTTATGGAATCAGCGAGCGATCTATCGAGAGATATCGAACCTCATTCATTTAGTCGCTTCGATCGGCGCTACCCGAGGTGCTGCCGCCAAGCGCTGAACGATTGAACGTTTCGGTCGTGCGGTGTGCTCAGCCATGGCCAGGGGTGCAACTCGGCGACCTGCCCAAACTTCGCAAAACTTGGCACCGGCACATAAGTTACAGCAACCGGGTTCTCACGCGCATATTCGTAGGGGCTGCCCAAATAAACCTTCAGGTCGCGCCGCTGCGCAAGGTCTTGCAGCGTCTCTATATAAAAGTGCAGTCGCTTCGACGAAAGCTGCAGCTTAGCCAGCGCATCACGGTTGAACACAAACACCACTGGCAGGTCAGGGTTCGCAGCCAACGCTGGGTCGGCGTCACCCATCGAGTCGATAGTGATCAACACTTCTTTTGGCACGCCATTTTTAACGACGGATGCCGGCCCCCTCGTGCCCTCAACATCTGGGTCGCGGTCGAGCAACTCTAGGCGCTCGAGGCGTGGCAATGCTTCTTCTGGCGGAAAGTTCTGAATTGGGCAAGCCTTCTTGAGCGGGCATTTCATGCACAGGCCAGGTGCGCGCTTTTCAACCTGCCACCTTGCGAAGCCGTAGGGCTTGCCGGCTGAGCCGACCGTCCACTGCCAGCCAAGCAGGTTGGCTGCGCGCGAGCCGTCGAGCAGGTTTTGATACATGCGCTCTTGGCCGTGAAT
>CANFKN010000179.1 GCA_947447385.1 Microbacteriaceae bacterium | reverse complement strand
TTCTATCGCGCCGATGTTGGCGACGAGCCACTCGAGCAAAACAACTAGTTTCTCGTGAGGGTTCCAACGGCGGTTCGCAACCTGCTTGCCGAGCTTGAAAAGCGCGACACCCCTGAGCGTTTTATTCGCGCAACTGAGGCAATCGAACGTCTTTTTGAGCTAGCACTGAAGCGTCTCGACGACGGAACAATCTTTGTTTCGACCGGTGATATTCCGGCAATGTGGTTGCGAGACAGCACTTGGCAGTTGCGACCGATGTTGGCAGCTTGCGATGGTTCGGGTGAGGTCGAAGAGATAATCGGTGCGGTTAGTCGCCGCCAGGCCGAATATGTTCTGATCGACCCTTATGCCAATGCTTTCAATGACGCACCAAACGGGCACGGCTGGCACAAAGATTTCAAAGATCAAAACCCTTGGGTTTTTGAGCGCAAGTATGAACTTGACTCCCTTGCAGCGTTCATTGATTTGGCAGTGCGACTGCATCGCGTCACCGGTTATAAAGAGCACTTAGATGACCGCTTCTGGCGCGCTGCCACCCTGGCGGTCGGCATCATCGAAACTGAGCTTGATCATGAACGCAAGAGCTACCGTTTTGTGCGCAGGTATGCTCCAAAGCGCGACTACCTAAGTCACCGAGGCTTTGGTGCGCCCCATGCCACGAAGGTTGGTCTTAGCTGGTCTGGGTTTAGGCCCAGTGACGACGCTTGCGTATTGCCCTATTTGATTCCTGCAAACGCTCACACCGCCGTGGTGCTTGGGCAACTAGCTGACCTTGCCGAGAGCCATGGCCGGTCGGCGCTCGCCGAATCATCACGTGCTCTCGGGTTGACTATTGGTGCGGCAGTTCGTGAGCACGGCACTGTAGTTCGTGAGGTTGGCGACATCGCTGGCCCGATGTATGCCTTTGAGGTTGACGGGCATGGTGGTCAAATTTTGACCGAAGACCCAAATGTGCCGAGTTTGCTCTCTTTGCCTTATCTCGGGTGGTGCCCAGCCGACGACCCAATCTATCTGCTTACTCGCAAGTGGATCTTCAGCCGTCTCAACCCTCGGTTCATCGAAGGTCGCTTCTTGGCTGGTCTGAATAGTTCGCACACACCCAAGCGAAACATTTGGCCTCTGGCGTTGGCTATTCAAGGCTTGACAGCGATCGAGCTTGAAGAATCGAATCGATGCCTCATGTTGATTGAGTCAACCGATGCGGGCACCGGTCGCGTTCACGAGTCGGTCAATGTCGATAACCCGACCAAGTTCACACGCGAATGGTTTAGCTGGGCCGACCTCACCTATGTTCACCTCGTGCTGAAGGTCAATGGTCTCAGCGCTAAAGCTGACTAGGCCAATTCGTCAGCGATAACCGGTGCTGGGTGCACGCGAAGCAGAAGCACTAGACCAAAGACCAGCACGATGATGATGCCGAGAATTCCATAGATTGTCGCACCTGTTCCTACGAACATGCCAACGATTGAAATCGAGAGTGTCCAGAACAGCGAACTCATAAACGATGCGGCGCGACCGGTGGTTTGATAGAGGCCATAGATCTCGCCCTCTCGGCCAACTGGGGTGAAGCGTGCGACGAAGGTGCGGCTCGAGGCTTGGGCCGGGCCAACGAATAGGCAAAGCGCAAGGCCGCCGATCCAATAGATCCAAGTGTTTTCTTTCGGGTCACCGAAGCTAATGGCGCCGACGAAAACGAACGTGCCAGCGATGATCAAGCCAACTAGCGAACCAACGATGGTGTTTTTGGTGCCGATCTTGTCGTCAAGCCAACCACCTAAAGCTGCACCAATAGCGGCAACTATGTTCGCTGCAATGCCGAAATAAATCACATAGGTGGTTTCAAAACCAAAGACGACCTTGCCCAGAATGGCGCCATAGATGAAGACACCTGCCAGACCGTCACGATAGATTGCCGAGGCGATTAAAAACTTGAGGGCGTCTGGTGAACGCTTGCCAAGGTCAATCACCTGTCGAACTAAGCCGCGATAGCTTTCGACGATGGTTTCTTTGCGAGCCAAGTTCTTGGCCTTGATCTCTGGCACAAAGAGAGCCATCGGAATCGCGAAAAGCAGCATCCAAGCCGCCGCTAACAAGAAAATGAAACGGATGTTCTCAGCGTTGTCGGTGGTGATGTTGAACCAGGTTGCGGCGGCCGGTTCGGCTTTAGGTGGCAGAACCCAACCGACGAGAGCCATGAGCAACAAGACGATGCCGCCAACATAGCCGAGGCCCCAAGCGAAACCTGAGACTTTGCCGACGTTCTTCTTTTCGACAAGTTGAGGCAACATCGCGTAGTAGTTGATGAACGAGATTTCTTGCACCACGTTGCCCACCGCATAAAGCGCCAGGCCGAACACCAAGAAGCTCGGGCTTGGCATTACAAAATATGACGCACCTGTGATGACGATCAAGATGGCGGTGTTGATTAGCAGCCAGCGTTTGCGCGTGCCGTTGTTGTCGCTGCGGCGCCCAAACATCGGCGCGGTGAGAGCAACGATGATGCCGGCGATAACGTTGAAGGCACCGAGCTGTGCCGAGATGTCGTCGGGGTTGCCGAAATAGTCTGACGCGAGGTAGGTTGCGAAGATGAACGTTTGAATGATGGTGGGGTAGGGCTGCTCGGCCCAGTCCCAAAGCGCCCATGACCAGGTGGCGAGTTTGCGCCTGCCCGGGGTTAGTGGTGCAGCTGACAAAGAAGTAGGTGTTGCGCCATTGCTAACAGTCATGGGTTTAGGTTAGCGAAAAAATACGCAAATACGGTGCCCTGCGGCCCGCAAGTTCACCGCGAGTTCATCGGCACTCTCGCTTGCACTCAAATCGAATTGCTCACCCCCAAATCGAATTGCTCACCCCCAAATCGAATTGCTCGTGCCTAAACCTGAAGGTTGAGTGAACTTGACTCAACTTTGGCACCAGAAACTTGACACTTGCAAAACAGCATGCGAAACTTGAGTCAAATCGGCTCAAGTTTGTGCCGAAGCAACATCCTCGAAAAAACCAGGCAACACATAAACCGCAACAAACAAGGAGACACCACATGGCTCGTGCAGTAGGCATTGACCTCGGAACCACCAACTCGGCAGTAGCCGTTCTCGAAGGTGGCGAA
>CANFKN010000178.1 GCA_947447385.1 Microbacteriaceae bacterium | reverse complement strand
GCTGGCCTAAAGGGTGTTCGTGGTCTGCTCGCAAACCACGTCAAGACCACTAAGGGTTATGAAACCGCCATTGCTGCCGCTCTAGGAACGCTGGCCGACGCCATTGTCGCCGATAATCGTGAGAGCGCACTAGACGCCATTGACTACCTCAAGACCAATAAGGGTGGCCGCGTTTCACTTGTGGTTGCCGATGGTTCTGCGAAGGCATCCGAAGTTAAAAGCACCCCGCTCAAAACCGGCACCTCACAGGCTAAGCGCGCCACCGAACTAGTAACAGCGCCAAGCAGTGTTCTTGCCCTGCTAGAGAACATGGTTGTGGTTTCAGACCTAGCCGATGCTCGTGCCTTCTATGGTGCTGACGCCGGCAACTCAAGTTTTCAGCTCATCACTCTCGACGGCGACCTGCTAGCCGAAACAGTTTTGCGCGGCGGCAGCAACGACCAAGCCTCAAAACTTGAGCTGATTGCCGAGCGCGATGCAGCCGAGGGTTTGCTAGCTGAACTAAGCGCGACCATCGAAGCAATAAGCGCCGAGCTCATGCAAGCCCGTGCCGACGAAGCCAACGCTAAAGAAACTGTTCGAACCGCGCTCGCCGCTCTCAAAGAGCACGACGCCGCGCTAGCTGCCAACGCTGAGAAGCTTGGTCGTGCCCGAGTTGCCGTTGAAGCAACCACGGGCGAGCGCGACCGTTTAGCTCAGGTAGTAGCCCGCGCCACTGAATCACTTGCCGACGCCGAAGCAAAACTTGCCGAAGCAACCAAAGCTTTCGATGCCTTCAGCGACGCCGAACGGCCAGCAACAACTCTTGGCGATCGCAGTGCGCTCGCCGAAACGCTCGAAACCGCACGTCAGAGCGAGCTAGAGTTGCGCATCGAACTCGGTGCCGCCAGCGAGCGTTTGCGCGTGCAGCAGGCAACCACTAAAGAACTTCGCACCCAAGTCGTTGCGGCCCGCGAGGCCATTGAGCGCGCCCGCATCGCGGCTGCAGCACAGCAGCAACAGCTCAACTCAGCTCAACTCGTGTTGGCAGTTTTGCCAACCGTGATGAACGGCCTTGCCGAAAGCTCGAGTGCTTCAAAAATCGCTCTGCACGACCTAGAAACCCAGCGTGCAAACCAAAACGCTGAGCTGGTCAAGCTGCGCGGCGAAACCGCTGAGATTCAAATCAAGCTGGGCACGCTAACGCAGTCGCTTCACGAAGTTGAACTTTCGAACCACGAGAAGCGCCTCAACCTCACCGGGTTGCTCACTCGCGCTCACGAAGAACTAGGTCTGACCCCCGAGATTTTGGTCGCCGAATATGGCCCAGATGTTTTGATTCCAAGCGAAGCAAGCACCGACCCAGATGCTGACCCGGCTTCACCAGAAGCTCAACCTCAGCCTTATGTGCGCCAAGCTCAGCTAAAGCGCCTGCACGATGCCGAGCGCCTGCTTGAGCGTTTGGGCAAGGTCAACCCGTTGGCTCTCGAAGAGTTTGCTGCCCTTGAGCAGCGCCACCAGTTCTTGACCGAGCAGCTTGCCGACCTCACTCAGACTCGCAAAGACCTAATGCAGATCATCGAAGAGCTCGATGTCAAGATGCAGCAGATTTTTGCTGACGCTTTTGAAGACACTCGTGCTGCTTTCGAAAAGGTGTTCCCAGTGTTGTTCCCTGGCGGCACCGGTTCGATTTTCTTGACCAACCCCGACGACATGCTCACAACCGGGCTCGAAGTCAACGTGCGCCCTGCTGGCAAAAAGATCGAGCGCCTCTCACTTCTTTCGGGTGGTGAGCGTTCGCTTGCGGCGGTTGCCTTGCTCATCGCAATCTTCAAGGCGCGCCCTTCGCCGTTCTATGTCATGGATGAAGTCGAGGCCGCCCTCGACGACTCAAACCTTGGCCGCCTGCTTCAGATTTTTCAAGACCTTCGCACCAACTCGCAGCTCATCATCATCACGCACCAGAAGCGCACAATGGAGATCGCCGATGCTCTCTATGGCGTCTCAATGCGTCAAGACGGCATCTCTGCCGTTGTCGGTCAGCGCATCGAGGAGCTAGCCCGATAATGGCAGGCTTCAGCTGGTTCAAAAAGAAAACGACGGATGCCCCTTCGGCAACCCCGGCTTCTGACGCAACGCCTGCCGGCGCGGCGCAAGCTGGCGCGACTCAAGCTGGTGCGGCTCAAGCTGATGCGGCACAGGCCGGCGCAACACCAACCGCCGGCTTCACCATCGTCGAGCCGACCAAGGTGAAGTCTGAAACGGGTGCGTCGAACACCAACGGCGGCAGTCGCAGCTTTGCCTCGCGCATTCGCTCGATGTTCACCGGAACCAAGTTTGACGCCGAAGACCTAAGCACCCTCGAAGACATTCTGATTCTCGCCGACTTTGGTGTGCTCGCAGCCGCCGAGGTGGTTCGCCAGGTCAAGGTCATCGCTAAGGCCGAAGGTGCTTCAAGTGAGGCCGAGCTGAAGGCAATCTTGGTTCGCGTTCTAACCGATGCCCTTGACGCGCCGAACCGCGCGCTCAACCTTGACGGCCCCAACCTGCCATATGTTTTTCTCGTGGTTGGTGTCAACGGCGTAGGCAAGACCACAACGATCGGCAAGCTTTCCAAATGGCTTGCCGAGGGTGATTGGCAGGTTGTGATTGGCGCTGCCGACACGTTTAGAGCGGCGGCGGTTGACCAGGTGGCAACTTGGGCGCAGCGCGCCGGGGCCAAGCTCGTCGCAGGTGAAACCGATGGCCAAGACCCGGCTTCAGTTGCTTTCAAAGCTGTCGAAACAGCTATTGAAGACAAGGCCGACATCGTCATCATCGACACCGCGGGTCGCTTGCAAAACAAGCAGGGTTTGATGGATGAACTAGGCAAGATTCGCCGGGTTATCGAAAAGAACGCTCGCGTTAGCGAAACCCTTCTCGTGCTCGACGCCACCACAGGTCAAAACGGTCTGGTTCAGGCCAAGGCCTTCGCCGAGGCAGCCGGAATCACCGGTGTTGTGCTAACCAAGGTTGACGGCACAGCCAAGGGTGGCATCGTTTACACGATTCAAAAAGAACTCGGCGTGCCAGTCAAACTCATCGGTTTCGGCGAAGGTGTCAACGACTTCGCGTTCTTCGAGGCAGACCAGTTTGCGATGGGCCTC
>CANFKN010000177.1 GCA_947447385.1 Microbacteriaceae bacterium | reverse complement strand
GGTTACTCGATAGGGCATAGGTTGTTCGGAATAGCTGTGCGTCGAATCGATGGGCGCTGGGTTGGTTTTTGGCGCGGATTCATTCGTGCCGGCCTAATCTGCCTAGTGATTCCGGTTGCCATCTGGGATGCTGACCAACGAGGGCTTCAAGATAAGGCAGTCGGCACAGTTCTCGTGCGCATGTAGTAAGCCTCGCCCCATGTGTGTTTGGCCTAATGTTCGCTTGACCTAATGCACGCTTGACCTAATGCACGCTTGGGGTTTTAGCGCTTAGCGACGACTTGGGCGCATTCGGTTTGGGTCAATACCTTTTGGAATCGGAAGCTTCAGACCAACAGTTTCGAGACGCTTATAAACCACCGATACTTCGCTGCGGTTTAGTGCGCGCTTTTGACCGTAAATGCTGTTGATGAGTTTGATGAGCTTGACTGAGTTGTCATCGCCAACAACGAAAAGTGAGTGCACTGGAACACCAGCGGCAACCTTCGAAATCTTCTTCTTCTCGCTCTCAACCATTGCAGAGACTCGGCTTCGACTGCTGCCTTCACCGATCAGAACAACGCCGCCAGGGCCAACCACTCGATAAACGGCTTCTTGGGTTGATGCGTTGATAGCGGCTGGTGTCTCAGTGGTGCGCCATCCGCGTTTCAAACCATTCTGCAATATGGCACCAACAGCACCAGCACGCCCTTCGATTTGTGCGAACGCAATCTTTTCAGACTGCTTGTTCATGATGATCATCGCGCTCAAGATTGCAACAAATAGCGCAGTTACCGCCCAGACAATAATCGAAATAGTTGCGCCAGCAGAGGCAATGAAGCCGAATACGAACACAATGGCAAACGCCGCGACACCGATTCCGACAGCCAACCAAACTGACTTTGGGCTCTGCTTGGCTGTCATGCGGTAGTAACGCATTAGCTGAGTAAAGCGACCCGGTTCTTTGACCGGCTTGTTGGTGTTCTTTGAGGAAGCAGTTGATTTAGCCATTTGCCTATTTTAGCCCTTGATTTTAGTAAGCCTGCGCGGCTGGAGTGTTGCTTGCTAGCGCTTCGGCTAGGTGAGTGAGTTCGATTGGAATCTCTCGACCCTTCTTCAGCATCGAACCAGCCCACAAACGGCCTGCACGATATGAACTGCGAACCAATGGCCCACTCAAAACACCTAGAAAGCCCATCTCTTCAGCGATTTCACGAAGTTCAACGAACTCTTGCGGTTTAACCCAACGATCGACAGGGTGGTGACGAGGTGTTGGGCGCAGATATTGCGTGATGGTTACGATGTCGGTTCCTGCGTCGTGCAAATCTTTAAGAGCTTGGATGATTTCTTCCGTGGTTTCACCCATACCCAAAATGAGGTTTGACTTGGTCACCAATCCGGCGTCGCGCGCTTGGGTGATTACATCTAGGGAACGCTCGTATTTGAACGCTGGGCGAATCTGCTTGAAGATTCGCGGAACAGTTTCAACGTTGTGCGCGAACACTTCAGGCGCAGCGTCAAAGACAAGCTGCAACAGTTCAGGGTTGCCAGAGAAGTCTGGTGCAAGCATTTCTACACCGGTGCCGGGGGATTGCTGGTGAATCTGTCGAATCGTCTCGGCATACAGCCAGGCACCTTCATCAGGCAGATCGTCACGTGCGACACCCGTTACGGTGGCATAGCGCAGCTGCATCGTTTTGACTGATTCGCCAACTCGACGCGGTTCATCGCGGTCTAGATCGGCTGGTTTGCCAGTATCAATCTGACAGAAATCGCAACGCCTAGTGCACTGTGAGCCACCGATAAGAAAAGTAGCTTCACGGTCTTCCCAACATTCAAAAATGTTCGGGCAACCAGCCTCTTGGCAAACTGTGTGCAAGTTTTCTGTTTTAACCAACGCTTGTAGCTCGGTGTATTCAGGACCCATCTTGGCCTTGATCTTGATCCAATCAGGCTTTTTCTCAATGGGTACGGCACTGTTTCGAGCTTCGATTCGAAGCATTTTGCGCTGAGGCTTGTTTTCGGTCGTCATTGAACGTATTCACCAATCTGCGTTAGGTAGTGTTCTACCTTTTCGGCGGCCATCGAAGGTGTAACTTCTTGACCTGTTAACAAAGAAATTGTGCTGACGGTTGCATCTCTGATTCCACATGCGACGATTGCGTCATAGGGCTCTAGGCTGTGGTTGCAGTTGAGGGCGAACCCGTGCATTGTCGTGTGTTCGGCAACTCGAATTCCAATGGCTGCAACTTTAACAAAGCCAGAAGGGGTTTCGTGCCAAACTCCACTGCGCCCCTCAACTCTTTGAGTTTCAAGACCAAAATCTGCACAAACTTGAATCAGAATTCCTTCAAGCCATCGCACATAACCTACAACATCTATGGGACGGGGCAGTTTCATGATCGGATACCCGACAAGTTGCCCAGGGCCGTGCCAAGTGATTTTGCCGCCCCGATCGGTTTCGTAAATCGGAATATCCATGTTTGGCCGAGACTCATTTGGTCTCTCGTCATCCTCGGTGCGCTTGCCCGCAGTAAACACTGATTCGTGCTCAAGCAGAATTACGGCATCTTCACGTTTGCCAGAGGCGACCTGTGCGTGAATTTCGCGTTGCATGGCAAGGCCATCTTCGTAACTCACGAAGTCTGGCGCAAAACCCGCGCGAATAAATTCAGGCATTGATTAATCCTAAATCAGCCGTAGCTCTCAGAGTCTGCTAACAGCAGATGTTTCTTGCTTTAATCAACAATCAAAACCAACATCGTATTTCTGCGGGCACGAAACCATAACTTTGCAAGGTGTCTAGACAACAAATGCTCGCGGGTTACACAATCAGCGCCGACAATTTTAGATTCTTGGGGCTTAGGTTTTGCGAGGCCAAGGATGCCCTTGGCAACAGCGTCTTCGTCATCTCGCAAACGTTCTATGGTGTCGCGTGGCCTTCGATATTTTGCACGCTGCAACTTGCCGGAATAACTGCCAGGTTAGACAAAAACCAAAAGGGTCACGTGGTCATCGTCTGCCAACCAGTAGGTTCTCTTGAAGATCTTTCGGTGCAAATAACCAACGCGCTATCAAGCGCTTTGAGTCGCACGACGGGTCAGACGCGTTTTCATGCAGACAAGGGATGGATTTTGCCGGCCGACGCCCAGGCCGACG
>CANFKN010000176.1 GCA_947447385.1 Microbacteriaceae bacterium | reverse complement strand
TGCTTTGGCCATTCTGCGCCACCTTTTGCAAACTGGAGCTGACCCGGTGATGATTCTTGGTGCACTTGTGAACCGGGTTCGTCAGACCGCCAAAGTTTTCGGAGCATCGAGTGCAGCCAGCGCTCAGGCCGGAATGGCGCCTTGGCTTGCCGAAAAGATCAGGCGAGAGGCGAGCTCTTGGTCTGAAGATGGCATTGTTCGCGCAGTCACCGCTTTGGCCGAAACAGACGCTGCTGTCAAAGGCGGCAGTCGCGACCCAGTCTTCGCTTTAGAGACACTGGTGAGAATTATCAGCAAACGCGGGCTCATCTAACCCCTTAGTCGAAACATTGGCCTGTTCTCATGCACCTGCTGTCGCTGGCTTCATCGCTCGCAAGCTAAAGCCGAGGCCCTAACCTAAAAACCCAGATTCACGGGCATAAAAAAAGACCCGATGCCAAAGCACCGGGTCTTAAAGTTTTTCTCTGGCTTTAGAGAGCTGAAACCTGCTTGGCGATGGCCGACTTGCGGTTCGCTGCCTGGTTCTTGTGAATAACGCCCTTGCTTACTGCCATGTCTAGCTTCTTGCCAGCGTTTGCTAGAGCCGAAGCTGCAGCAACTTTATCGCCAGCAGCAGAAGCTGCCTTTACGGCGCGAATAGCGGTCTTGAGCTCGCTCTTAACAGCCTTGTTGCGCTCTGCAGCCTTTAGGTTGGTGCCAATGCGCTTAATTTGCGACTTGATGTTTGCCATTTAGTGACTTTCTTGGATGGGCGCGCAAACGCCGCTTTCAAAAGTTTGGTTTGAAATGATGACGCAGGAACGCGTCTGTTTCAAAGCTATAGCTTATCAGGTGTTGCTTTAGCCATGCAAGCACAGAGCTGTGCGAGAATAGACGTGTCGTATTCTTTGCTGTTCAATTTTGGCAGCGCAACCATTCAAGAGGTAGATTTTGTCGCCACGCGCCACGAGCCGTTTAGAGCCAGCCAAAACCAACCCCGAGTTCATTCGCAACTTTTGCATCATTGCGCACATTGATCACGGCAAATCAACTTTGGCAGACAGAATGCTTCAGCTAACCGGTGTGGTTGACGATCGCTCAATGCGCGCGCAATACCTTGACCGCATGGATATCGAGCGTGAGCGTGGCATCACCATCAAGTCGCAAGCTGTTCGCATGCCTTGGGAGGTTGACAAGCAGGTTTACGCGCTCAACATGATTGACACTCCTGGGCACGTTGATTTCACCTATGAGGTCTCTCGTTCGCTCGCAGCCTGCGAGGGTGCCGTTTTGCTCGTTGACGCAGCCCAGGGCATCGAAGCGCAGACCCTGGCAAACCTTTATCTTGCGCTCGAGAACGACCTCGAAATCATTCCGGTGCTAAACAAAATCGACTTGCCCGCAGCTCAGCCAGAGAAATACGCAGAAGAGCTCGCCAACCTGATTGGTGGCAACCCAGAAGACTGCCTTCGGGTTTCTGGCAAAACTGGCATCGGCGTTGACGCATTGCTTGACAGAATCGTCGCCAAGATTCCAAAGCCTGTGGGCGACCCAAATGCTCCCGCGCGTGCAATGATTTTTGACTCGGTTTACGACAGCTATCGCGGTGTCGTTACTTACGTTCGAATGATTGACGGCTCACTTGCGCCGCGCGAAAAGATTCAGATGATGTCAACTCGCGCAGTTCACGAGCTGCTTGAAATCGGCGTTAGCTCGCCAGAACCAGAACCGACTAAGGGGCTTGGTGTCGGCGAAGTGGGCTACCTCATCACCGGCGTTAAAGATGTTCGACAGTCAAAAGTTGGTGACACTGTAACCACGCAGCAAAAGCCGGCAACTGAGGCTCTAAAAGGTTACGCTGACCCGAAGCCAATGGTCTTTTCGGGAATTTATCCGATTGATGGCAGTGATTACCCAAACCTTCGTGACGCGCTAGACAAACTCAAACTCAGCGATGCCGCTTTGGTTTATGAGCCAGAAACCTCGGTTGCACTCGGTTTCGGTTTTCGCTGTGGATTCTTGGGTCTTTTGCACCTCGAAATCATCACCGAGCGCCTTGAGCGCGAATTTGGTCTTGACCTAATCGCCACGGCCCCTTCGGTGGTTTACGAAGTCACAACTGAGAACGGCGATCAAATCACCGTCACCAACCCGAGCGAATACCCAACCGGCAAAATCAAGAAAGTTCTTGAGCCGATGGTTAAGGCAACCCTGCTCGCGCCGAAAGACTACGTTGGCACCATCATGGAGCTTTGCCAGCAACGCCGCGGCACCATGATTGACATGACTTATTTCGGCACCGACCGCGTTCAACTGCGCTATTCGTTGCCGCTAGCCGAGATTGTTTTTGACTTCTTCGACCACTTGAAGAGCAAAACTGCGGGCTATGCATCGCTTGACTATGAAGACGCCGGCCACGCCGAGGGCGACCTGGTCAAGGTTGACTTGCTGTTGCAGGGTGAGCAGGTTGACGCTTTCAGCGCCATCGTTCACAAAGACAAGGCCTATGCCTATGGCGTCATGATCACCGGCAAACTGCGTGAATTGATTCCGCGTCAGAACTTCGAGGTTCCGATTCAGGCAGCAATCGGCGCCCGCATCATCGCACGCGAGTCGATTCGAGCACTTCGCAAAGACGTTCTAGCTAAGTGTTACGGCGGTGACATTAGCCGAAAGCGCAAGCTACTCGAGAAGCAAAAAGAGGGCAAGAAGCGCATGAAGATGGTTGGTCGCGTCGAAGTGCCTCAAGAAGCCTTCATCGCTGCGCTTTCGACTGGCGAAGAGAAAAAGGGCGAGAAGAAGACCAAGTAATGGCTTCTCAACTTCCGCTTGCCGACGAGCATTATGTTGCCGGCGAACCGCCATCATTTGGTGACCCGAGCATTAGCGCAAACCGAACTTTTCACGCATATGTGCACGTGCCTTTTTGCCGGGTTCGTTGCGGCTATTGTGACTTCAACACCTACACGGCAAGCGAGCTGCGCGGCACGAGTCAAGCCGGCTTTGCTGCGGTTTTGCAGCGCGAAGTTCTCTTCGCCAAGGCCGAACTAGAGCGGCAGGGCTTCGATTCGGGCCGCAGGGCATCCTCGATATTTTTTGGCGGCGGAACCCCTACTCAGCTGCCCGCAAGCGACCTCGTGGCCATTCTCGGCACTCTTAC
>CANFKN010000175.1 GCA_947447385.1 Microbacteriaceae bacterium | reverse complement strand
GGGCCGTCAAAGCCGCGGCTGCCACCTTTTGCCTGGTGCGGGCGGTATCCACCCTTATTGCCTTTGCCGCCACGGCCGCCGTTCGGGCGGCTCACCTGTTGACGCATTTTGGTTTGGTGTTTTTCGACAAGTTCGGGGTTGACCACGCCTGGCGCGTTGCCGAAGAGGTCGAGCATTTCTTCGCCAAATAGCACGTGCTGGTTCAGTGGCACTGGACGGTGCTCAGAGACGATGATTGCGGTGTCGCCACGCACTTCATCGAGCCACGCGCCAAACTCCTCGGCGTTTGAAACCGTTGCGCTAAGAGAAACGATTTTCACGTCGCGAGGTAGGTGCAGAATCACTTCTTCCCACACCGCACCGCGAAACCTGTCGGCTAGATAGTGAACTTCGTCCATGACCACGTATCCGAGTTTTATGAGGCTCTCAGAGTTCGCATAGATCATGTTTCGAAGCACTTCAGTGGTCATCACCACGATTTGGGCATCACTGTTGGTGTTTGTGTCGCCGGTAAGCAGGCCGACTCGCTCGTCGCCGTAGCGCTTGGCCATCTCAGCATATTTTTGATTGCTCAGAGCCTTGATTGGCGTGGTGTAAAAAACCTTTTGCCCTTTTTCGAGTGCGAGGTGAATCGCGAACTCACCAACGACTGTTTTGCCCGCACCCGTCGGTGCCGCAACGAGCACGCCTTTGCCTTCGGCAAGAGCGCGACAAGAAGCTTCTTGAAAGTCATCTAGACCGAACTCCAAGAGTCCGACAAAATCGATGAGAGATTGGGGCTGTTTGTTTCGTTTGGCTCGCGCATATCGCTCGGCAGGGCTTAGGTCTGTTTCATCGAGCGGGGTCATGGTCTAATTCTGTTCGGTTTCTAGCAGAGCCGCTGCTAGAAGGTCGGTGTTGCGACGCGCAAAAATGCGATCGTTGATTGCTGCGATGCCGGCTGACGCAAAATAGAGCACGAGCATCGGAATCATCATCAGAATCATCGACATTGGGTCAGCCACCGGTGTTGCCATTGCTGCGATGAGAGCGATGGTCAGCAAGGCAATTCGCCAACCTTTGAGAATTCCTTTTGCCGTTAAGACACGTGCGAAGTTCAGCATGACGAGAACCACCGGCAAAACGAATGCAAGACCGAACACCAGTAGCACGCGCAAAACAAATAGCACATACTCTTGCGCACTAATCAGGTTTGCGCTACCCGCTGGCGTGAAAGACAACAGGGTGTCGATAAAGGCCGGAAAACTGAACCACGCAAGCGCACATCCGACGAAAAATAGTGGAATGGCACTGACCATGAATCCAACTGTGAATCTGCGTTCACGCTTCTGAAGCGCAGGCATAATGAACGCCCAGAGTTGATAGAGCCAAAGTGGGCTGCTGAGAATAACTCCGGTGAAAATCGAAACCTGCATTTGAAGGTCGAACGCCGCGGTAATCGTTGGTAGGTTCACTGTGGCGACAGTGTGGTGAGCCTTGGCATAGTCAACCACGGGCTTAGAAAGCGCAGCAAAAATAGGTTCATAGAGATACCAACCGGCAATTGTGCCCGCGAGAATAAAAAGTGCGACAAAAAAGAGGCGACGCCTTAATTCTTTGAGATGGCCGCCAAGGCTCATTCGCCTCTCGCGGTTTTTATTGCGAGCCACTATCTGGTGCTGTTAGTTTTTGTCAGCAGAATCGGCTGATTCAGCCTTTGAATCTTTAGGGTGAGATTCGGCAGATTTTGCTTTTTTGTCTGCTTCTTTTTCGTCACTCATGGTGCGCATTTCTTTGCGAAAAACACGCATTGATTCGCCCAGGTTTTTAGCAACGCCAGGAAGCTTCGGGCCGCCCCAGATCACGAGCACTACAACGGCAATAACAATCAGGTGCCAGCCTTCAAGACCTTTTGCAAACATTTGAACCGCTTTCGCTAGATAACTTCAAGTCAAGTTTAGACTGCGAACCTAATCTTTGTCTTCGGCCAAAGGTTTCTGACCAAGAGCCTGCAGCGCATAATCACGCACGATGTCTCTAGCGGCCTCCGGCGAAACCACCCTAGCTGCTCCCCCATAGACCGATATCAACTTGCCGAGGCTTGGCAGGTAGCCCACGCTTATTTCGATTCGCTTCAGTTCTTGGTGCGCGCCGCTCTCGGCTAGCACTTTGGCGTTGAAGTTGCCGATTAGGTCATAGGCCTCTGGTGAAACCTCGAGAACTACTTTGGTGTCGCTGTCGTTGGCTTCATAAATGTTTTCACTCAGCTCAATCGCAAAAGCTGCTTTGCTCCAAGGCTCGTCAAGAACCTGGGATGCCCTCATGCGGTCGAGTCTGAAGCTGCGCTCTTCTTCACGAAGGTGGCAATAACCGCGAACGTGCCAAACCTGGTCGTTTGACTCAAGGCGAATCGGGTCAAACTCTCGTTCAGTCTTTTCGTTCTTGCTATTCAGGTATTCAAAGCGAACGCGCTTTTGCGCGTTGATCGCTTGCCGCATTTTCGCCAAGTCTGCGTCAATCGTTCCCGGCATGATCGCCACCGTTGCCACCCCGGCCTGAATCGAACCTTCACTGAGAATTTGTATTAGGGCTTCGATGTCTGCGCGGTCTTCGTTCGAAGCCGAAGCTAGAAGCACCGTCAAACCAGCTGCTAATGCACCGGCTTGACGAGCAGAAATTCGCGGATTCCCGTCGAGAATCAGCTGAGAATCAAGTTCAACGACAGCATCGGTGCTCCAGTCATCGTTGATGGCCATAGCCCACTGTTCATTTGAATCAGCGACAGTTGCTGAATACATCGCGGTAACAGCACGTCGAATTTCATCTTCGGCAACATCGAAGTGCGAGGCGAGCTCAGTGATGGTAGCCGAAGAGTGTGCTGTGAGATATGTCGTGAGAGCAATGATCAGGTTGAGGCGGGCATCCGCTGTGAGTGCGTAGTGTTTTTTTGCTTTAGCCATGGTGAATTTCGACCACCTTTCTAAAGCCAGCTTCGATAAGTTCTTTCAAACCTTCTGGACGCAGAACTTCAATTTGCCCAGCATATTGACGCAACTCGTCGGCAAGCAGGTGAACGTCCATGAAGTTAAACGTGACCTCGTCACGTTTGGCGTGAGCGACGTCATCCATTTCGAATCTAAACCAGGCTTCAGTTTCAGGTTTGAT
>CANFKN010000174.1 GCA_947447385.1 Microbacteriaceae bacterium | reverse complement strand
TTCTCGATTTTTGCTTACAAACTTTTTGCTCGTCGTTTCAACGAAAAGGTCGCTCTTTGGTCTTTGACGCTGTTACTGATTTCGGCGGCTGCCCCAATTTTGCAAACAGGATACGCCGAGAGCATGGGCCTCGCCCTTCTCGCTGGCTCACTGCTGTTGATTATCGATCGCAAATACCTGCTGGCCATTGCACCACTAACGTTGCTGGCTTTCACACGACCTGGCGTGCTAGCAATGGCGGCTGCGCTCGCCGGGCTCTTCGTCACTCGTTGGTGGCAAGCCCGTCACAAACTTGTGGAGTTTCCGTTCGAAGAGCGGTTGCGAATGGCCATTCTTGGAGTGACTACCTTCGCGCTTGGTTTTGCGTGGAGCCAAATCGTGACTTGGTACACCGGCGTGCCAGAGGCCTACATGAAGACCGAGCTTTATTGGCGGCTCTGGATCAGCCCTGGTGAGAAGTTCATTCCGTTTGATGGTTGGTTGCGCGCCGGTGGCTTCTATTTCGGTTCGTTCCTCGGCCCAACGGTTGTGCTGGCGCTGCTCGGTTTCATTGCCATGCTCATGTTCACCCGTTCGGTGCGCGACCTCGGTCTTGAAATGCGCTGGTGGGCTATTGGTTACATCGTGTATCTCGTCGCGGTTTTCTACCCGCAATCGAGCACATTCAGACTCTTCTTGCCAGCCTTCGTGCTCTTTGGCGCATTTGGCCGTTCAACTTATTACGACAAAAAGTGGATCAAGTGGGGCATCGTCGTGTTGTCGATAGCCACACAGGTTCTCTGGGTTGGCGTGACCTGGCATTATGAATACCCAGACTTCACCCCTCCGTAAATATTTGGTTTGCATCGCTTTTATTACTTATTAGTAAACTTTTCGGTTTTGCCCCTTTTGGGCGTGGGATAATAGAACTTCGGCATGTTTGCCGGCAATACAAGGAGTTCTAAATGGCAGCAATGAAGCCACGCACCGGAGACGGACCCATGGAGGCCGAACGTGAACCTCGTGGTTTAATCGTGCTCCGTGTTCCGCTTGAAGGCGGGGGTCGCCTGGTTGTTTCAGTGAATGACCAAGAGGCTAAAGACCTTCACCAGGTTCTCGAACAAATCGTGAACCCATAACGTTTCAAAATAAAAAACCGGTCAGCGATGACCGGTTTTTTTGTGCCTGTTTAAATCAGGTGTGCGAGCGAGCAACTGAGAACTAGCGAAGTTTAACGGCCACAAGCAGTCCATCGCCCGTGGCACTCAGGCTCACCGCATAGTCTTCGTGGTTTTTGAATCTGCGAAGCACATCGCGATAGATCACCGTTGCATCATCGCGCAGGGCAGGGTCTGGCACTCGGTCGCGCCATAGTGCGTGAGCGATTGCGATTGCACCGCCTGGGCGAATTAGTCGAGTGGCCTCGGCGACCTGCTCGTCAAGAGTTTCGCGATCTGCGTCGAGAAAAACTAAGTCATAGCCACCGTCGGCCATGTTAGCCATAACGTCGAGCGCGCGGCCTGAGATCACACGGGTGCGGTTGCTGGCGATGCCGGCATCGGCAAAGGCTGTGCGGGCTGCTTGTTGCAAGTCTGGCTCGGTGTCGATGGTTGCAAGCACAGCGTTCGGCGCGCCACTGAGCAGCCACAGACCAGAAACGCCTGCGCCGGTGCCGGCCTCGACGATGGCTTTTGCACCTAGGCTGGCTGCTAAAACTGCCAGCGCTGAGCCAGTTGAAGCGGTCACGGCTTCAACATCAAATTCTTCGGCGCGCAAACGGGCAAGGCGAAGCGGTTCGTTTTCGACTGCGAACTCTTCAACGAACTTCCAGCTGCTGATTTTGTCTACCATTTGGCTCCTCGCAAAAAGCTTAAACCGCTTGCCCGCGCCTCACGGCTTAGCCACGCTGAGGTATTCTGAATAGGTGTTTGGCCTATCGACTGAAAAGTTTGTGATTCTTATGATCATTGCGCTTTTTGTGCTCGGCCCAGAACGCTTGCCGCACTATGCAGCCCAACTGGCAAAGTTGGTGAAGCAGCTGCGCCGAATGGTTGATGGAGCAAAATCGCAGCTCGCCGATGAAATGGGCGACGACTTCAACGACGTTGATTGGCGCAAGCTAGACCCCCGCCAATATGACCCGCGCCGCATTATTCGCGACGCTTTGATTGACGAGCCGGTTCGCCCGGTCGGCCCTGCTCCAGTTCAAAAACACGCAGACGCTCTCGGCGCAGCAGCACTCGCCATGGTAACCGATGCATCTGGTGAAACGCGAGAGCTAAACCTTGCGCCGCTCGAACTTGGCGAGGCAGCACCTTTTGATAACGAAGCGACTTAGCCGAAAGGTCTAAGGCAGGCGGCGCTGCACTGCGTTCAGCAAACGCAGTAGTGGAGCCAAACGGTCGTAAGCCTTTGCTCGCGTCGGCAGCTTAATTGGGCCACCAGCGGTAGCTACGGTGCGAGCCTCAGTGAATCGAAGCAAACCACCGCCACCATTTCGACGGCCTTGACCTGAAGCCTTCATGCCGCCCATTGGTGATTCCATCGAGGCAAAGCTTGCGCGATAACCTTCGTTGATGTTCACGCTGCCGGCCTGCAAGCGAGCGGCCACGGCAATCGCCTCAGACTCCGGGCCAACCACCGAGGCGTTCAAACCATAGTCGGTGTCATTCGCCAGAGCAATGGCTTCTTCGATGCTCTCGTAGGCATAGACCTGCACGATTGGGCCAAAAACTTCAGAGCGGTCAAGGCGGGCATCCGAGGGAATATCGGTGAGCACAGTGGGAGCGTAGGCGTTTGGGCCAACCTCTTCGAGTCGGGTTCCTCCAGCTATCAGACGGGCGCCTTTGGCAACGGCATCATCGACGAAACCTGAAACGCGCTCGAGCTGAGCCGTGCCGGTCAGGGTGCCGAGGTCAACGCTAAAGTCGTTGGTTCGACCAACAGTGCGGGCGTTGGCAGCCTTGGCGATGACCTTCAAGAACTGGTCAATCGAACTGTTGGGCACATAAACGCGCTCAATCGAAACACAAAGTTGACCAGTGTTGCCCATAGCGCCGGCCAAAGCAATTTCGGCAGCGCGACTAACGTCAGCCCCAGGCAAAACGATCATTGGGTTCTTGCCGCCGAGCTCAAGTGAGCAACCAATCAGGCGAGCCGCTGCGCGAGTC
>CANFKN010000173.1 GCA_947447385.1 Microbacteriaceae bacterium | reverse complement strand
GGTCAAGTTCAGAGTTGCCAACATTCTGGTTTGTGGCCAGGGCCCTTCCGGCGGCAGCCGCAGTTGATTCAGAGACGATCAGCCTCGAACTGCAATCTGCATTCACAAAGCTGAGTAGCAGGAACACCCCATGAGCGCGGCGCTAATCGGGGCAACAAATGTTTCACTTTCAATTGGGCTGCTTCCGCGCAATTTTGGAATAGCTTTGATTCTTGGATACCGAAAAGTTATCTCTCCGCTGTATGGTGACGTGTGTCGTTTTTATCCAACCTGTTCGAGTTATGGGTTGACGCAGGTGCAGCAGCGTGGGTTGCTCGTTGGTTCAGTTTTGGCGTTGTGGCGAATTTTGCGTTGCAACCCGTTCAGCAGTGGTGGTTTAGACAACGTGGTGCTTAGAAACACGTGGTTCGAAATCAATAGTTTTGGTTTTGCGAAACCGAAGATAAAGAAAGGTATCTAATGCCAGATATTTTGTGGCCCATCAAATGGGCAATTGAGGCAATCCTCGTCAGTTGGCACTGGCTGTTCACATCACTAGGCTTGCAGGCCGACGCCGGCCTTACCTGGGTGCTGTCAATCATCGGTCTCGTGGTTGTTGTGCGATCGGCAATGATTCCGGTCTTCGTTCGACAGATCAAGAGCCAGCGCAACATGTTGGTTATGCAGCCCGAACTCGTGGCTATGCAAAAGAAGTACAAAGGCATGACTGACCCAGAAAGTCGCCAGAAGTTTGCTGCCGAGCAGATGGAGCTCTACAAAAAATACAAGGCCAACCCACTGAGCTCTTGCATGCCGCTACTTTTGCAGATGCCTATTTTCGGTGGCCTATTCGTCGTATTGAATGAGGCACAGAAGTCAAACCCTGGTGTCGGTGCTTTGACCAAGGCCCTTGCTGGCTCATTCGCACACGCAAACTTCTTGGGCGCTGAACTGTCAGCTAATTTCAATGGCAATGATGCAGCTAAAGTTATGGCCGCAATCATGATCATTCTGATGACCGCGTCGCAGTTCATCACCCAGCGTCAGATCATGGCCAAGAACCAGAACCCAGCAGCCATGAACTCGCAATATGCGCAGACTCAAAAAATCATGCTCTATGTTTTCCCTCTTATCTTCGCGGTATCAAGCTTCGCTTTTCCGCTTGGCGTGATGTGGTACTGGCTCGCATCGAACTTCTGGACAATGGGCCAGCAGTTCGTAGTCATTCGCAACATGCCAACTCCTGGCTCTGAGGCCCACAAGGCACGCGAAGCTCGCTTGGCAAAAAAGGGTAAGCCTTTGACTGTTGAAGAGATTGCCGAGCTACCAGAGCCAACCAAGCAGCAACGTGTTCAGCCGGTGTCAAAGACCCGCGCTAAAAAGAAACCCTAATTAGACCTAGCTAGGATGCATGAAATGACTGAACTTACAAACGATTCAAACTCAGAAAAGACCGAGCTACCGTTAGCTGGCACCGAGATTCTCGAGGCTGATTCATCTGCCCCGTCGGTCGTTGAATCAACAGATGAGTCTGCAGAACAGTCTGTAGATGAGAACGGCTCTTCGAGCAAGTCAATCAAGGCTCTTGAAGAAGAGGGCGAAATTGCCGCAGACTACCTCGAAGAACTTTTGGATATCTTCGACCTCGATGGCGACATCGACATCGATGTTCGCGGAGGCCGAGCTTATCTAGAGGTGACAGCTGGTGCTAACAGCAACCTGCGAGTTATCTCAGAGCCTGAAACAGTTGAGGCTTTGCAAGAGCTGACTCGTTTGGCCGTGCAGGCAAAGACCAATGTGTTCAGCCGGTTGATTCTCGACGTCGGTGGCTCGCGCCAGGCGCGAGTAGACGAACTCACCAAGGTGGCCCAGCGCGCTATTGACAAGGTAACCGCATCTGGAGAGCAGTTCGCGCTGAAGCCGATGTCTTCTTATGAGCGCAAGATCATTCACGACCTAGTGTCTGAATCTGGTCTTGTGTCTGAGTCTGAGGGTGAAGGCCGCGACCGTCACATCGTCGTAAAACCTCAGGCGTAATGTTTCACGTGAAACATTGTGGCTAACACCGTGGATGAATTTATAGTCGAACAAATGCCTCCCGAGGCGAGCGCCGTATTCGGCGAAAACCTCGATAAGGCTATTGCCTACGCCAAAGCCCTAGTTGACGACAGCGATCAGCTTGGACTGCTCGGACCGCGTGAACTGCCAAAGCTGTGGAGCCGACACATTTTGAACTCGGCAGTTGTAGCCGAGTTGCTGCACGCCGGAGACGACGTGGGCGATGTTGGCTCTGGCGCAGGTTTGCCTGGCATTCCCATGGCCATTGCTCGCCCCGACGCAAACTTCGTTTTGATTGAGCCAATGGAGCGCCGCGCAAACTGGCTTCAAAAACAAGTGGATGAACTCGGGCTTGAAAATGTTGAGGTGCTGAGGGCGCGCGCCGAAGAGGTTGGCCGCAGTGGTTTTGATGTAGTGACAGCGCGAGCTGTCTCGGCGCTGCCAAAGCTTCTGCGAATGACTGTCGATTTGATTCGCCCAGGTGGTCGACTAATTGCGCTAAAGGGCGAGCGCGCTCAGGCCGAAATAGACGAATCTAAACCTTTGGCAAAGAAACTCAAGCTAGCAAGCTTCGATATTGTTTTTGCCGGTGCCGATGTTGTTTCTGAACCAACAAGGGTCGTAGTCGTTAGGCTTATCTAGAGTTTGAACTAATTCTGGAGTAAAGCATGCAACCAACATCTGAAAGCACCGCAGTTACTGCTAAGTCAGTTGCGCCAGGCTTGGGCTACCCGAACTCGAGAGTTGAGAAGAGCCAAGCTCCTTCGGGCTGGATCTCTAACACCGAAAAGCCAACCGAGAAGGTTTCACGTGAAACAATTTGATTCGAACCCCTCAGATACTCCGCTCGCTAACGAACTAGCTGACAGCAACCAGCGACTGCAGATCGCTAACGCCACACCGGTAAAAAAACCGAAAGCCACCCGAATCTTCACGGTTTCAAACCAAAAGGGTGGCGTGGGCAAAACCACGACCGCTGTGAACATCGCTGCAGCTTTGGCCATCAAGGGCCTAACAGTTTTAGTTATCGACCTCGACCCACAAGGCAACGCATCAACCGCTCTGGGTGTCGAACACCATCAGGGTGTCGCCGGAGCTTATGAAGTGCTGATTGGCGATCTGC
>CANFKN010000172.1 GCA_947447385.1 Microbacteriaceae bacterium | reverse complement strand
GTCTTAGAGACTTTGTCTGTGGTCATGATCGCTTCGGCAGCGTTTGGGCCACCGTGGTTGCTCAGCTCGGCAACGGCCATGTCAACACCGCTCAACATGTTGTCGAGTCGCAGCTGAGTGCCGATCATTCCGGTTGAACAAACAAACACGTCACCAGCTGAAACACCAAGCTTCTCGCCAACACGCTCAGCGGTTGCGTGAGTCGCCTGAAAACCTTCGGGGCCGGTGTAGCAGTTGGCGCATCCGCTATTCAAAATCACAGCTTCAACTTGGCCGTCGGCGATAACCTGGCGGCTCCAGATAACAGGGTTTGCCTGGCAGCGGTTGGTAGTGAAAACGGCAGCTGCACTCTTGAGTGGGCCTTGGTTTACAACCAGCGCAACGTCGCGAACGTCAGCGGTTTTTACGCCAGCATTGACGCCGGCAGCTAGAAAACCTTTAGGGGCGGTTACGCTCACGGGGCGACTCCGTTCAGGCCAAGGCCGGTTGGTTCGGCAATGCCGAGGGCAATATTCAGGCTCTGAATCGCCGCGCCTGCAGTGCCTTTAACAAGATTGTCGATGGCGCAAACCACAACCACGCGGCCAGCGTGTTCGTCGATGGTCAGGCCAATCAGGGCCGTGTTTGCGCCCAAGGTTGAGCTAGTGCCAGGGAACTCCCCCTCAGGCAGCAAGCGAACAAAAGTTTCGCCGTCATAAGCGTTTGCCCAAGCCGCGCGAACCTGCTCGGCGCTCGCGCCGCCGGCCAACTTTGCTGTGTTGACCGACAAAATGCCTCGCGACATTGGCACGAGCACGGGCGTGAAGTTGACCTGCACTTCGGTGCCGGCGGCTTTGCTCAAGTTCTGTTCGATCTCAGGTGTGTGGCGGTGAGTGCCACCAACCGCATAAGCCGAAGCCCCGCCCATGATCTCGCTGGCGAGCAGGTTGGCTTTTAGGGTGCGGCCTGCACCTGATGTGCCTACCGAGAGCACGCTCACGATGTCGTTCGGCTCAATCACACCGGCAGCTAGACCAGGGGCAAGTGCCAAAGTGATCGCAGTAACGTTGCAACCTGGCACAGCAATGCGCTTGACGCCCGATAGGTTCGCGCGCTGTTTTGAGAAGTTCGATTTGCTGGCGACACTCGTCGCGATTTGATTTGGTTCAACAATCAGCTCAGGCATGCCATAAGGCCAGGTGCCGGCGTGCTTGCCGCCATAGAACTTAGCCCAGGCTTCAGCGCTTTCGAGTCTGAAATCGGCGCCGCAGTCAACCACGATGGTGTCATCGCCCAGCCAAGCAGCAACCTCAGCCGACTTGGCGTGAGGCAGGGCCAAAAAGACTACGTCGTGACCGCTGAGGGTGTCGGCGTCGGTCGAAGCAAAGATGCGGTCGGCAAACTGGGTTAGGTGCGGGTGCAACGAGCCAACGCGCTCGCCAACATTGCTGTTAGCCGTGAGCGTGCGCACCTCAAGCTCGGGGTGATTTGCCAACAGGCGCAACAGCTCGCCGCCAACATAACCGCTGGCACCGGCAATAGCAACGCTATAAACCATGTTGGCTCCTTTAGATTGAAACTTTTTAACTTCTGATTTGGGCACCGAAACGTTGGTTGGCGAGGGCCACAGCAGCATCGCGGGCTTCACTGGCTTCAACCTGAGTGAGGGTTCGGTCGCTTGCCCTAAAACGAAGCGCAAAGGTGAGCGATTTTTTGCCAGCTTCGATGCCGGCACCGCGATAGTCGTCGGTTAGCGCGATGGCTTCTAGAAGCTCACCGGCACCTTCAACAACGGCTGCCTGAACTTCGGCGGCTGGCACGGTGGTGTCAACCACGAGCGAAAGATCTTGAGTTGCCGCTGGGTAGATATAGACCGGGCCAGCTGAAACGACGGCCGGAGCAGCCGCAAACAGCGCGTCAAGGTGAAACTCAAGTGCTGCAACGCGACGTGGCAGGTCATTTGCTGCGGTTAGCTCTGGGTGAAGTTCGCCGGCGATGCCAACGATGGTTTCGCCTGTTGCGGTTGCAACATAAAGCTGTGCGGCACGACCTGGGTGAAAACCGGCTGCGCTGGTTTGACGCACGCTCAACTCGGCACCGACTGCGTGGGCAGCGACGCGAGCCGCCTGAATCGCGGTTGCATAGCTGGCTGGCTGTGACTGCTGACCAACACCGGCAGCTACCTGGTCGCCAACAAATACAGCGCCAAGGCGAAGTGGCTGAACGGGAATACTCGCCTCAAGCTTCGCTAGCTCTGCAGCGTTTGGGCGACGCTCGGCACTTGGCAAGCCTTTTAGCGGCTGAACGTTTTCGGCAGGCAAGAACACTGAGCCAGCCTCAAAGATTGCTAGGTCGGTTAGACCGCGCGAAATGTTGCGTTTGGCTGCTTCGATAAGCGCAGGCAACATGGTTGTGCGCATCTCGTTGAAATCTTCTTGCATGGCATTTGCGAGCTTCACACGTGATAGCGCAGCGCCTGAGTTTGGGGCAAACCAGCCGTTTTGAGCCGCGCTCAAGAACGGATAGTTCAAGACTTCTGTGCTACCGGCAGCAGCCAAAGCGTTCACAACGGCGCGCTTCTGCTTTTGTGCACGGGTTAGCCCGCGACCTGGAGGGGCAACCGGCAAACGTGCTGGAATGCGGTCATAGCCTGTGATGCGCGCGATCTCTTCAACCAAATCGGTCTTGTGAGTAATGTCTGGGCGCCAGGTAGGAGCAATAACCTCGAAGCCACCGTTTACGTGGCTAACCACGCAACCACTGGCGCGCAAAGTCTCGTCGATTTCGTCTTTGGTGTATTCAACACCGACAAGCTCGGTGGCAAAACCCTCAGGCAACCAGATTGCCTTGTTGGGTTCATAGCCGCGATAGTCAGCGCCAACCGGGTCTGACTCACCGCGCGCGTGAACCTCAAGCAACTGCACAACGCGAGCAGCTGCAAACTTGGCAACCGAGTGGTCAACACCGCGCTCAAAACGCTTAGCGGCCTCGCTCGGCAACTTGTGACGACGGGCTGAGCGGGCAACCGAAATCGGGTCAAAGTTAGCTGACTCAATCAAAACGTTTTTAGTCTCGAGGCTAACCTCAGTGCTCGCGCCACCCATCACACCGGCAATGCCAATAGCACCAGATGCGTCGGCGATAACGAGGTCTTCAGAGCTTAGGTTGCGAGTCTGACCATCAAG
>CANFKN010000171.1 GCA_947447385.1 Microbacteriaceae bacterium | reverse complement strand
TCTGCTCTATTCGCCAGCGCTGATGGACTATCGCCCAACAAACGTTGAGAACCTGCGGTTGTTGAGCAAGTTCATCAACCTGGTTGGCATCACAAACAACTGACTTCGACTCCAAGTCGCCCGGGGGAACCCTTGGTCAAACCAGTCGCCACGCTCCGGTTAGTCCGAGCGCCTCTGGTTAGATAGGGCGACAAACCTTTGACCACGACGATTACACCATTTGAAAGGCGGCATCATGAATGATTTGAACCTGCTAGAGGCATATTTGGCGACTGAAATTTTCTTTTTTGCCTCTGACGGCAAAAGATATAAGACGGCTTCGGTGGCAGACGCAGGCTCGCAGATGGTGAATGAATCCAACCTGCTAGAAATGTTGGGTCGCGATGTGGTGGATCTTTGGGTCATCACAGCGTTTAATCCGCGAAGCGTAGAGCTTGACCCGAAAACCAACAAGACCTACAACGCCGCGCTAGCCGCCGACCTGTCGCGAGAAGGAATTGAATTCAACGAGGTTCACTGTGCTTCACCCAGTGAACCTTGGAGCGAGGATTCGTTTATGGTTATCTGCCGCGACCAAGCTGTTGCTGAAACAGTGGCTGCAACAGTTCAAAAGCTGGCGCTTAAGTATGAACAAAATGCTGTGTTTCGCATAACCGCCGACGAACAGCAAATCGTTCCGATCTTGCAGCTTCGAATCATGGGTGGGCGAAAGTATCGGCTTGTTGAATCACCGATTTTTGGCTAGTTCTTAGAAGAGCTCTGCCCTTCAAGTGAACTAGAAAGCTTGCTGCTGGCCGCGCTGCAGAAGGTCACGCCAGCGATAGATTGTGCGTTTGTTGACGTTGAATGTCGCGATTGCGCGGTTGATGTCTGGAGACAAGATTAGGGCAAGTTGTTCTTGCATTTTGCGCAACTTGCTGTCATCGATTGGGGTGACGCCGGCGAGCATTGCTTTGCGTTCTTCTGGGGTAGTGCCACCGAAGATTCCGTATTCTTCGTTTTCAAGAGCCCAGTTAAGGCATTTGGTGCGAATCGGGCAGGTGGCGCAGATTGCCTTGGCCGCCGCGACTTTGCGGGGGCTTTCAGCAAAGAATAGGTCTGGGTCAACTTTGATGCATGCCGCGTTTTGAAAAACTGGTGGCAGGGTGATTGCTTTTTCAAGTAGGTGGAGGTTGCCAGCTAGGGCTAGGTCGATCACTTCAGGTCGTTTAGTCAAGTAGAGGCTGCTTTCTGTTGGGGTAGGGGAGTAAACTTGTGTTGCGTATTAGAAACTTGATGCAGATGATGAGGTCTTGACCGAAGCGATGCTCGGGTTATCGCTCCAGGTTTCGAGGCTCGTGAGGTGCCAACCGCGACAGTGGGTGCACTTGTATGCGCGAACTTCATTTGCCTTGGTTGAGCCTTTGACGTCTAGGTCTCGTTGACGCTTGTTTAGGCGGGTGTGCAAGATATCGATGGCTTCGATCTTGTCGCGAAGGCGAATCTTGCCGGTTGTAGGGCATTTGTTGCTTAGTTTGTTTAGGTTTGGCTTTGATTTGCTGGTGCGCTGCATTGCTAGGGTCCTATCTTTGCTAGTGTATAAATAGTTTTTTGGAGCTAGTTTGCCCTAGAGCCGGGATGAGCTTTTTGGGGACGTATCCAATGCTATCAGTTATTCCCCCACTGAAAAAACATTTTTAGCTAATTTACGTTTTGGTTACCCAAACGTTATAAATTCTCGTAAATGTCGCACTTCTGACGTAACCTCAGTAATAATTGTTTTTACGGCTAAAGGAGCTAAACAGTGGTTGACGGATTCAGATGTATTGGCGCGGTTCAATACGTTCTTGATCGCGACATGTTAGAAGCCATTCGCAGATATGACGCCGTGGTCGCTGAACACAGTAGCGACTTGCTCGAAAGATATGGAATCAGGGCAGACGTTCGAAACATGGCTCGGGCACTTAGGTCGATGCGCGTCACTGCAGAATACAAGCAGGCCGACAAGTTTAAAAGAGCGCTCCTTGGTGCTGAGGGAGTGTCAGACGAAGTCTTGAACCGTGTGCTCAATGAGCTGCTAGATCGGTTGCGATTAGCTGACAAGAAGCTTGCCGAAACCAGGTCGTTCCTTTCAACCATCACAACGATCGTCAGACCACTGACTTCAGATAAATGGTTCGACCGGTGGACAGAAGACCAACGCATCGACTTTAACGTTCAAGAGGCTCGCATCAGCGCTAAGTATTTGATGGGGCAGCAGATCAACTCGGTCGAAGACCTTCAGAACTGGCTCGCTCGAGTCTTCATGTTCTTTGAAGAAGTCGTTGTGACCGATGAAAGACCTCGCCCGATGGGTACAGTTTCGCGGGGTTCGATTCGTGCCTATGTCAACAACTGGCAAGAGTTCACGAGAACCAAGTCAGCTGAGATTTTTAGCCAGGCGCTTGAGCAAGACGCAATGCAGACCAACTATTCGTTTGAGCAGAAGCTCGGCCGAGACACCTTTAGGTCAGAGCCTTCATATGCTTATGACAGTGCACCTTCTTTTGAGAACATGAACTTCTCGATGATGGCAGCCCCACCTCGTCGCTCACAGGTCTTTGCTTCAGAGCCGCGCGAGTTTGCAGTTCGAGCTGAGGCTCCCGTTGCCGCTGCTCCTGCTGAACCCAAGGTTGAGATGTTCACCGTGACAATTTCACCTTCTGACGGCAAGCCGGTTGAGGCAGTGTCTAGCTGGTCAACCAAAGCGCAACTTGAATCGCAGGTTGAATCTTGGCTGCGTCGTCGCGCAATCACTTGGGGCCCGACGCCAGTCAACGTAATCTTTACCTCGAACGACCCAGAAGACTCATTTGTGCTAAAGCTTCCAAACGTTTCGACTGCTGACGCCGCCGAGACAATTATTAGGTCTGTTCAAGCCTTTTAGCTGCGGGCTGAGACTGAGCCAATCCAATTTCGGCCAAGTGATGGTCTGCGAAATTTGAGCAAAGAAGTTAGCGTTTGAAGCTCTTAACCCCGCCGACATTTGACAGTTGGCTCAGGCCTAGACTGAACACAGGGCAAGGGTGAGGTGAAGCATGGCATCGGTGGGCAGGGCAGGCGTTGCGCCTGTGAGCAAGGTTGCGGCAAGTGTGTCGGCAGCGCAGGGTGACCTCGAGTCGATCTTTGAGGCGGCGGTTAAGAACGC
>CANFKN010000170.1 GCA_947447385.1 Microbacteriaceae bacterium | reverse complement strand
TGCCCCGCAGGTCAAGCACCGCTAGCGAGCCCGCATCAGGCGCTGCGATTGACACTGGTTTGTGAATTCCCACCCGCCAGTCATCTTGGCCAGTAGCCGCGTCGCTAATCAAAACGTCGCCACCGGCATTGATTGTGAAATCTAAAATGCCGTGGTTGATGAGATGGTCAGCAGCCGCCTGGGCCGCCCAAGTTTTGACAATGCCCGATGGGTCGAAGGTGTGCTGAGGTGTGAAGGCGCTAAACCAACCTTCGGTTAGTGATTCCCACTCTTCGCAGGCATCCCAGATTTTTGAAACGATCGGTGGCAAATCTCGCACGGCTGCTTCGCCGCGCGCAAGTTGGCTCAGCGGGCTCTCTGGTTTATAGAGGCTGAAAATGCGATCGTATTCGTGCAGAATCGCGCAAGCTTGCATGACGACTGATTCGGTGTCTGCAGGGCTAAACGGAGTTCGCCCGCCAACTCTAAAAACTGTGCCCATGCAAGATTCGTGATGAAAGAATTCACGTATTCCGTTTTGGGCATTCATGCTGTTTGCGTCGCTGA
This sequence comes from Microbacteriaceae bacterium, assembly GCA_947447385.1. Classification (GTDB taxonomy): domain Bacteria; phylum Actinomycetota; class Actinomycetes; order Actinomycetales; family Microbacteriaceae; genus Rhodoluna. The sequence continues at coordinate 2,626 of CANFKN010000170.1, read as the reverse complement.
AAACTAGAACTTTGAAAGAGCTGAGTCGAGTGCCTGCTTGAAGACCTGGGTCGTGTAGGTGGCACCAGAGATGTTGGCAATGTTTGAGCCATTGGCGGCCATTGCCTCCTGAACCAGGTAGCTGAAGGCACCTTGTCGACCGCCCGTAGCTGTGGCGGTGTCAAGGCCGATGTTCGTGATCGTGCCACCGTCTTTGGTAACCGATAGTTGAATCTGGCCGCCCCACTGCTGTTCGACGAAAAGATCGCCTTGTTTTGTAACCGGCGTTGCTTGCGTCTGGGTAGGCGTCGGTGTGCCACTAGCGGTATCAGTCGGTGAGCCACTGGGTGTGCCGCTCGATGTCGGGTCTGGGGTGGGAAAGCTGATGGTGTTTTCTGCCACCTGGTGGTTGGTGATGATGATGCCCACAGCCAGGCTGCCGCCAATGGCAAGGGCCGTCATGAGGGTGTTTACTTGGTCACGATTCATTATTCGACCTTAGAACTTCGACATTGCGGAGGCCAAAGCCTGGTTGAAAGTGTTAGTTGTGTAGGTAGCCCCGCCAACGTTGCCAACACTCGCACCGTTTGACTTTACGGCCGCCGACGCTAGATAGCTGAAGGCTCCTTGACGGCCACCGGTTGCAGATGCAACGACAAAATCAACAGCTGAAACTTTGCCGTTGGTTTTGGTCACGGTCACCTGAACCTGGCCACCATAGCGGCTTTCTCTAAAAGTGGAACCTGTCTTGCTAACCGAAGTGCTCGCTGGTGTAGTCGATGAGCTGCTTGGCTTAGGTGTCGAACTGCTGGTCGATGACGAGCTCGGCTTTGGGGTGGCTTTTTTGGTTGAAGTTGCTTTGGTCGTCGACTTGGTAGTGCTAGATGAACCCGATGTCTTGGGCTTAGAAGTTGGCTTGGTTGAACCAGACGATGACTTCTTGGTGCTTGAAGCCGACGCTGAGGCAGATGCCGAATTGCTTGTGCTCGGGCTGGCGGTGTCTGTCGAACCGGTTGTCGAACCAGTGTCAGTGTTCGCCGGTGGCAAGGCAATGTTTGAACTCGTTGCAGAGCTAGCGCCGATGGCGTAGCTAACGGCGCAAATGCCCATGCTCAAAGAGGCAACAAAAACTTTCGTTGAAGATCTCACCAGGCAAACTCCTCTGCGTGAATTTGGTGCGCTGGGGTTCCGGCGCGAAGCAGACTCTTTTCGACGGTCTTTGTCCATGGCGCAGGGCCACAAATGAACACGTCACTTTCAGACACCCAGGGGGCAATCAGCGAGAGGCGAGCGTGGTCTGGAAGGTTTTCGGGGTGGGCGGGCATCCAAGATTTTGCATTGCCGCGTTGGCCTTCAAGCAGGGTTAGCTTGAAACCGCGACGACGGGCAAGCTCCTTTAGTTCATCGACCAGCGGAGCGTCGGCTTCGTTGCGCACTCGATAGATGATGTTGATGTCACCCGGGCGTGCAGCCATTGATTCGGCAAGTGCGCGAATCGGTGGCGCGCCAATGCCGGCGGCGATCAGTGTCACTTTTTCGCGACTGCGACGGTCTTCGGTGAACACGCCGTAAGGGCCTTCGAGAATCACGCGGGTGCCTGGCTTGATGTTTTGAAGCAGTGAGGTGTCGTCACCGCGCTTGCCGATGGTGAAGCGAATGAACTTGGTGTTCGGCGCGGCCGAAAGCGAGAACGGGTGGGCACGCCACCACTGTTTTGCAGTCATGACTCGCAAGATATAGAACTGGCCGGCTTTGCCGCCAACACGCTTTAGGTCGCGACCGCCGATGTAAATCGACGTAGCGTCAGAAGATTCACCTGACGTTTCAATGACTTTGAAGCCGTGATAGAGCGAACCAACGATTGGTGATAAGAAACGAAACCAGGCGATGTTGCAAACTACAAAAAGATAGAGAGTGACCCAGAAAAAAGTTTGAGGCCATTTGCCTGCAATGTCTGTGCCGGTTGAAAACTGGTGGGGCACGGCAATGGCTACAGAAATGTATGACAGTAGGTGAACGACATACCAAGTCTCATAGCTGATGCGCTTGCGGGCGATGTTGATTGAGGTAACAACCACGACAATCATTAGGCCTAGGGCCAAAATCGCCCAAAGCATATCGCGGCCGCTATTGGCCAATGCGAAAAACTCATCAACAAGCGTCGCCTGGGCTGTGATTGAGTAGCTAAGCAGTGAAGCCAAGAAGTGGGCAATCACTAAATACAAGATTGGTTTGCCAAGCTTTTTGTGCTGAAGCGTTGCTCGGTCGTGACCATAGAGACGGTCGATCCAGGGCACACGGGCAACCAGCAGCATGTGAATCAACAAAATGTCGGTCGCAACGAGAGCTGTGAGGCGGCTAATGGCGTTGAGCAGCGTGATTGGGTCTGACCAAACAATCTGTGCAACGTTGCCGTCGATGAGAAACATTGCCACAACAGCGGCCACCGAAAGCCAGGCAAGGGCTTCTACGAAGTCTTGGCCGCGCTGCACTCGCAAGATTTTGCGAAAGCCAAGACGAACCCGGGTGTTGGGTTCAGTGAAGCGCATGTTTGTTGTCATGGTTAAAGCCTGCCAATGGTGTTTGGGAGTTGTCTGAGAGAAACCTGAGCGCGAGCTTTAGATTGCCATCACTAATAGCCTAGAAG
>CANFKN010000169.1 GCA_947447385.1 Microbacteriaceae bacterium | reverse complement strand
TTACTAGGGTCACACCCTGCTCTTTTAGGCGAAACAGGCGGTCCCACAGCACGTGTCGGGCTTGAGGGTCGAGGCCGGTGGTTGGCTCATCGAGCATCAATATCTCTGGTTCGTTGACCAAGCCGCGCGCGATTGTAAGACGGCGTTTCATGCCACCGCTCAGTGCATCAACTTTGACATCGCGCTTGTCTTCGAGTTTGACGAAACCAATTAGCTCTTCGACCTTAGCCTTGAGAAACTTGCGGCTCAAACCGAAGTAACGGCCATAGATATAGAGGTTCTCCCACACCTTTAGCTCGCGGTCTAGATTGTCTTGCTGAGGCACAACGCCGAGGTGTGCGCGAATTTCAGGGCCGTGAGTGTTGGGGTCTTTGCCCAAAATGTCTAGCTGACCGCCGGTGCGCTGCAGTGTTGCACCAATCATGCGCATGGTCGTTGACTTGCCAGCACCGTTCGGGCCAAGCAAACCAAAGGCCTCACCACGCTTTACGGTGAAGTCGATTCCGTCAACGGCATTGAAGTCGCCATAAGTTTTCGTGAGCGCCTTTGCCACGATCATGTTCTCGGTCATCCTGATATTCTAAAACTATGCCCAAACCACTCGCGCCCAAATTGGGCAATCGCCGTGTAACGGGTAAAGAACAGTTTTATACCCCAAGCGATTTAGCTGCGACTTTAGCGAAGAGCCTGGTCGAGTTCGTGCCTGACCTAGCCGCGAGAGCTGTGATTGAGCCCGCTGGCGGCACCGGCGCGTTTATTCGAGCCATGCGCGAGTTGGGCGTTGCCGATGTGGTCAGTTTTGACATCGAACCAAAGTTTGAGGGTGTCAAGCAAGGTGATTTTTTGGCGGTTGACTTGAGCCACCTTGCACCCCATTCGGCAGTGGCGATTTCAAACCCACCGTTTGGTCGCAACAACTCTTTGAGCATTCCGTTCTTCAACCACGCGGCGAGCGCCTGCGACACGATTGCGTTTATTGTTCCGCGAAGCTGGCGCAAATGGTCGGTCATCAACCGACTCGATCGCAACTTTCACCTGGTTAGCGACACCGACGTGCTGGTTGATTATGTGGGCGCTGATGGAGTGCCATTGGCCAAAAAGTTGCGCCTAAACACTTGCTTTCAGGTGTGGCAATATCGCGCCGATGCCCGCCCAAAGATTGCGGTTGAAGACCGCGGTGTGGTGCAAAAGGTAAGCCCACTTGACGCTGATGTTGCGCTGACCATATTTGGTTTTGGTTGTGGCCGATTGCTCACCGATTTTGAACGTCGACCCAACACAACCCGCATGTTCCTAAAGTTGAACCACCCTCGAGCCTTAGAGGCTTTGCAGTCGGTTGACTTTAGTCGTTTCTATCAAAACACCGCCTACACCGAAGCTTTGGCGCTGCCCGAAATTAACTATTTGCTTAATGAGTTCATTTTCGGGAAGCCCTACCTATTAGAAGACAGTTGAGATAAGTCATGAGCAATAGCGAAGAATTTAGTCCACGCGGCAGCGGATCAGGTTTTGGCATTGGTGCAAAGGATGCCAACAAGGCGAAGTTCGTGCAACTGTGGCCATATATGGCGCCGTTCAAGCGCGCACTCTGGTTAGCGGCTGCTCTTTCAGTAATCAGCGCTGGCTTTAGCTTGGCGCAACCTTTGCTGGTTGGTCAGGTCATCACTGCGGTTCAAAAGCAACAAGATATGCTCGGGCTCACTTTGCTTTTGGTTCTCTTCATTGCTCTGTCGGCAGTGGTTGGCGGTTATCAGTACTACCTCCTGACTCGCACCGGCGAAGGAGTGGTTTTGACGGCGCGAAACCGGTTAGCTGCCCGACTGCTTCGCTTGCCCATAAGCGAATATGACACTCGCCGCACCGGCGACCTCGTTTCGCGCGTGAGCTCAGACACAACTCTGCTACGCGCAGTGCTCACCCAAGGATTAGTTGATGCCATAGGTGGCGTGTTCATGTTTGTTGGCGCCATAATCGCAATGGCAGTCATCGACCCTGTTCTGCTTGGCTCAACGCTTGCCGTCATTTTTGTTGCGATTCTGTCAATCGTCACTGTCGCCAGACGCATTCGGGCTGCGACCACGGCTGCCCAAGAGCGCGTTGGTCAAATGGCATCATCGGTTGAACGCGCACTCGGAGCAATTCGCACCATTCGCGCCGCTCGTGCCGAAGAGCGCGAAGTTGCCGAGATTCAAGCCAACGCCCAGAATGCCTATCTTCAAGGCGTCAAAATCGCCCGCATCTCATCGGCGATTTCACCAATCGCCGGCATAGCTTTGAATGGTTCATTCATCGTGGTGCTCGGCTTGGGTGGTTGGCGCGTGGCCACCGGCGCAACCACGATCTCAAACTTGGTTTCGTTCATTCTGCTTTTGTTCCTGCTGATTCGCCCGCTGGGTTCGGCATTTGGCGCATATTCATCGGTACAAACCGCTCTGGGCGCGCTGGCTCGCATTCAAGAGATGCTAGACATAACAACTGAGGGTGAGTTGCCTCAGGTTGGCGAGGTCTCCCCTCGCTCACCGCAAAATGACATTGCGCTCGAGTTTGTCGGCGTCGATTTTGAATACGCTGCGCCTGCCGCCGCAGATGACTCGGTGGCTGCGCCGGTGGCGGCATCCGTGTTAAAAAATGTTAATTTCAAAGTCGCTCGCGGTTCACGCGTGGCGATTGTTGGCCCATCAGGAGCAGGCAAGTCAACGATTTTGTCGCTCATCGAACGCTTTTATGAACCCACTGCAGGTGAGATTCGCCTCGACGGCCAGGCCATCACGAGCATCTCGCGCGACGAGCTGCGTGCTCAGCTGGGTTATGTTGAGCAAGATGCTCCGGTCTTGGCTGGCACGATTCGCGCCAACCTTTTGCTGGGCACCCCAGGCGCAAGTGACGAGCAGTTGGTTGAAGTTTTGACCGCCGTGAACCTCACCGAGGTGCTTGAGCGCGACCCGCGCGGGCTCGACGCCGAAGTTGGCGAAAACGGTGTCATGCTCTCTGGTGGCGAACGTCAACGCCTGGCAATTGCGCGCACGCTGCTAACTGCCAACCCGATTCTGTTGCTCGACGAGTCAACAGCCGCGCTTGATGGGCTAAACGAACAGCGCATGCGCGAGGCGATTGACGCCGTCGCGAAGCAGCGCACATTGATTGTCATCGCACACCGCCTTTCGACAGTGGTCGATA
>CANFKN010000168.1 GCA_947447385.1 Microbacteriaceae bacterium | reverse complement strand
TGCAGTTGGCGCTGACGCTGGCTGGGGTTGGGTTGCCCCTTGTCTATTGCTTTATGGCTTGGGCATCGGCTTTGCAACCGCTCAGCTAACCGGCGTAATCATGGTCGATGTTCCGGTTGAGCTTTCAGGCCAGGGTTCTGGCTCACAGAGCACCGTTCGCCAAATCGGTTCAGCTCTTGGCATCGCGGTGCTGGGCACAGTATTGTTCACTGCAACCCAGCTAAGCCTTGAAAGCCGCCTTGACGACCTCAAGATCACTGGTGCTGCTAAGACTCAGATTGTGAGCACAGTGGTTGATAGTTCTGGTGGCGCGATTGGCGCTATTCCAGGCATTCTGGCTGCAAACGGCGGCAACCCTGCCGATGGCGAAGCTGCAATCAAGGCAGCCGATGACGCTTTCTCTGAGGGTGCACGTTGGGCAGCGCTTGCAGCGGCAATCTTCTTGGCAGCCGGCTTGGCTTCAACCTTCAACCTTGGTTCACGCAAGCACGATGAAGAAGCTGACGCCTAAAAGACTTGAATGTAAAGGCTCAAACCCCAACAGGGTTTGGGCCTTTACTTTTTCAGAGTAAAGTTTTCAATCGTGAACGAAAGCAATCAGCCTCGCAGCTTGCTCCTTGGCAAAAAACTCTCTAACAAAAGCCTCGAAGGCGAATTGTTGCCGAAATACATCGCTTTGCCGATCTTTTCGAGCGACCCGCTTTCGTCTGTGGCCTATGGCCCGCAAGAGCTGATCATGATTTTGACCCTCGGTGGTTTGGCCTTGGTAGCAGCGCCATACATCGCCGGTGTGGTCGCATTGCTTCTAGCTGTAATCGTGCTGAGCTATCGTCGCGTGATTGGCGCCTACCCTTCTGGTGGCGGCGACTACGAAGTTGCTCAGAAAAACTTGGGCAGTCGCTGGTCGCTTGTTGTGGCTGCAGCGCTTTTGCTCGACTATGTGATGACCGTTGCCGTGTCGATTGCTTCGGGCGTTGACAACCTCATCTCGGCGTTCCCTAACCTTGACCCTTGGCGCGTTGAAATTGCCGTTGGCTTTTTGATTGCGCTATGCGCAATCAACCTTCGTGGCGTGCGCGAATCTGGCACAGCATTTGCGATTCCGACCTACATCTTCTTGGGCAGCGTCTTTTTGATGATCGGCACAGGCGCATTTCGCCTGGCTTCGGGTGACGTTCTCGCGGCACCTTCTTCTGCCTATCAGCTTCACATTCTTGACCAACAGGCAGCCAACGGTGGCATCTTCATGATTTTGCTGTTGCTGCGAGCCTTTGCTTCTGGTTGTTCGGCTCTGACCGGTGTTGAAGCAATCGCCAACGGTGTGCCCGCCTTTAGAGCGCCAAAGATTCGCAATGCGCAGATCACGCTTGTGTTGATGGGCACTGCCGCTGTAACCATGTTTATTGGAATCACATGGTTGGCGTTGGCTTCAGGAATCCATTACGCCGAAGACCCTTGCGAGCAACTTGGCATGTGCACGGGCGCACCGCAACAGTCTCTAATGGCGCAAATCGCGGTGGCGGTTTTCGGAGGCAACTCACCGTTCTTCTATTTGATTCAAGCTGGCACCGCAGCAGTTTTGTTGCTAGCTGCAAACACAGCTTTCAACGGGTTCCCCCTGTTGAGTTCGGTTCTAGCAAAAGACGGATACGCCCCTAAGGCCCTCCTGACCCGCGGCGACCGCCTGGTTTTCAGCAACGGCATGCTCTCGCTCATGACCGCGGCGCTAGTCTTGATTTTGATTTATCAAGCTTCGGTGACCGGCCTGATTCAGCTTTACATTTTGGGCGTATTCACATCGTTCACAGTCGGCCAGGTTGGCATGCTTGTGCACTGGAAGCGCGGCAAAGCCGACGGTTCAGTTAAACCGCGCGACGCACTCAGCGGCACCATTATCAACGGTTTGGGTGCGACCCTCACCGGCGCCGTTTTGATCATTGTCACTATCACCAAATTCACACATGGTGCATGGCTAGTTTTCATCATCATGCCAATTCTTTATTGGGTCATGTCGAACACCAAGAAGTATTACCAGGCCGTTGAACTTGAGGTTTCTGTTGACTCAGAGACCAAGTTCGGCAGCAAGGGCGACTATGCCGTTGTAATGATGGACAAACTGAACAAGCCTCAGCTGAAAGCCCTTGACTATGCCCTGTCGAGCCGTCACACTCGCCTCGACGCCATTCACATCGCGGTTGACCCTGAGCGTGCCATCGAATTCGAAAAAGAGTGGAGCGACTATGGCATCGAGGTTCCCCTAAAAATTATCGACTCGCCATATCGCGAATTCTCTGCCCCGCTGATTCAATACCTAGAGACACACCGCGAACAGTTCGGCAGCGAACGCATCTCGGTTTATTTGCCGAAGTATGTTGTTGGTCACTGGTGGGAGCATATCTTCCACAACCACCGCGCAAACCGCATTCGCAAGCAGCTCTTGTATGTGCGTGGCGTTATGGTCACGCTGGTTCCTTGGCGCCTTGAGTCTGCCGAGCACGTGAAGCTGTTTGAGCGCCGCCCACTGCCTGGTGACATGCGCCGCGGTGAACGTTTGCGACCAGCACCTCGTCGCCACAAACTCGGCAGCAACCGAGTTGAAAAAATCGCTCACCGCATCGACGGTGACGACTAATAGCTTTTTCGCGACACCTATCGGCTGAAGAAGGCGAAAGCATGAAAATGAACTTGCAGAATGTGCTGCTCGTCTTTTTGGGCGGGGCGATCGGAACGGCTGCACGTTATGGCGCCTCACTCGCACTGCCCCAAATCGGCATGTTGTTTGCTGTGAACCTGCTCGGTGCCACTTTTTTGGGTGTGGTCAATGCATCCTCGATTTTTGAATCGGGCAACAGCAAAGCCTTTTGGGGCGTTGGGTTTGCCGGAGGTTTCACAACCATGAGCGGTGTTGCGCTTTGGTTGATCGGGGCAACCGATGTTGCAGCGTTGGCTCCGTTGACCGTGATTGCAATGTTTGCTCTTGGCGTGCTGGCATATCTTTTGGGCTTGCGTCTTGGCAGGTTCGTTGGGCCGCAAACGCAAGTGACTGGCCAGGCCGCGGCCAGCCAGCCTGAAGCAACAGAGCCTGGGGCCAAACAATGAGCACGCTTGTGTTTGTGCTGGTTATAGCCGGGCTGGGCGGTTTAGGTTCGGTTTTGAGATTCTTCTTGGCAAGGTTTAGCGGCAAAC
>CANFKN010000167.1 GCA_947447385.1 Microbacteriaceae bacterium | reverse complement strand
TTTGGGTAATAGCTTTGTGCCTGCCAAAGCGCTTTGAGTTGGGCTTCGAGAATCTCTGGGTTAGCCAACAACGAGGTTAAACCTCGGCCAGCATATTTGCCCTCACCCGTGTTTCGCATGAACGGCAGCGGTTTGTCAACATCGACGTCAAGCAAACGAGCAATGACGCGCTCACCGGCGAACCGCGACAAAATTTTGCTGTATTCAAACATTTGGTCTTGCAGCGTTGGAGGTTTCTCGTGGCCCAAAAACAGCAACTCGGTGCGCAACAACCCAACACCGTCAGCGCCGGCGGCATTAGCAAAAGCGATTTCAGTGCTCGAACCCAGGTTGGCCATTACCTTGACGCCAAGCTGCCGTGCACCAAGTTCGGTTATAACTTGCATTGCAGTGGTGTTGGCTTCAGCGACCAACGAATAACGTTCAATTTCGTGGGCGTCAGGCTTGACGAAAATCTGCCCAGAACTTGCATCGAGCACAACTCGTGTGCCGTTCGGCACTGTTGTGGCGTCATAAACCCCAGCGACAACCGGCACTCGTGCCGACTTGAGAATGATTGACGCGTGCGAGGTGGCGCTGCCTACCGCAGTGATGACACCCTGGCAGACACGCGGGTCGAGTTTGCTGGCCACCAGCGGCGACAAGTTCTCGGTTATCAAAATGTAGGGCGTGGTTGGCAGCTCAACCGACTCAAGCACACCGCCGAGTTGGCGAATCACTCGTTCTGCCAGGTCATCGAGATCGGCAGCTCGGTCAGCGAAATAACCGCCAAGGGCAAGAAGCTGACGTGAGAACTTAGCGAAGGCACCGCGAATCGCCTGTTCAGGCCCTGCACCTTCGGCAAAGAACTCTTTTAAAACCAATGCAAGTTCGGGGTCATGAAGAATGCCCGCTAAAGCAAAAACGATTGTCTGGGTTTCGCCGGTTAGCTCTAGAGCCTCAACCTCTAAACCACTGGCCACCTCGGCCACCGCGGCGAGCGCCGCCGAGAACATCACACGCCCTGGGTTTTGCATCTGATTGCCTTGAGCCAAACGGTAGGCCGCTGCTGGCAGATAAAACGTGGCACCGATGGCGACACCGGCACCGACGCCGGCACCGACTAATACTCGCTCTGCCACAAACCAATTCTAGAGCGCGAATAAACTTGAGCCATGACCCAGAACAGCATCCAAGTGAATTCGCCGCTCGGCGCCACCCCTGCAATCGAGCTAACCGAACCGCTGCGGGTGGTCACGTTGAACGTCAATGGCGTTCGCGCGGCGTTTCGCAAAGGCATGGCTGATTGGCTTGCTAGCGCGAGGCCGCACATTTTGGCTTTGCAAGAGGTGCGCGCAGCCGATGCCGACCTCGCCGACCTTTTTAGTGAAGTTCAAAGCAGTTCGCCTAGTGGCCAGTGGCATATTTTGCACGACCCGGCCAGTGCCAAAGGTCGCGCCGGCGTGGCAATCGTGAGCGCGTGGCCGGCAACAGCCTCACGCACCACCCTGGGCCCCGACGAATTCGACTCGGCAGGTCGTTGGCTCGAAGCCGACTTTGTCTTTGCAGGCAGCGCTGACGCTACCGCCGGCAATGGAACGCACCAAACCGTCACTGTGGTGAGCACCTACGTGCACTCTGGTGAGGTTGACACCCCAAAACAGGTTGAAAAATACAAGTTTCTCGAAGCAATGAAGGCCCGCATGGCCGAGCTAATCGGTTCGCAAACCGCTGAATCGGCCGATGGAACACTCGCCGTTGTGCTGGGCGATCTAAACGTTGGTCACACTGAACTCGATATCAAGAACTGGAAGGGCAACATTAAAAACGCCGGATTCTTGCCCGAAGAACGTGCCTATTTCGACATTTTTATGAAACAGCAAGGTTGGCGAGACCTCGGTCGCGATGCGCACCCTGATATCGCCGGACCATACACCTGGTGGTCGTTTCGTGGCCAAGCATTCGACACCGACGCCGGCTGGCGCATCGACTATCAGTTGGCAACGCCATCGTTGGCAAAAAAGGCCGACGCATATGCCGTGCACCGCGCCGCCAGCTATGACACCAGGTTCACCGACCACTCACCCGTTCAGGTTGAATATCGCCTTTAGGCACCCAACGGCGCTCGCGACGAGCCCGGCCAATCTTTCGCTCCCCCTCTAGAATTGACCCCATGACTGCAAAGCCAGCCGGCGAAACCGCCGCAAAGACCTCAAGTGTGAACCCGATCACCAACGCTAACGGCAAGCCGAATCTGCTCAGCGGCATGCAGCCCTCAGCTGGTTCGTTGCACCTCGGCAACTACCTCGGTGCGTTGGTCAACTGGGCAGCTATGCAGGCCGATTACAACGCTTATTTCATGGTGGTTGACCTTCACGCCATCACCTTGCCGCAAGACCCAGCTGCCCTGCGCGCAAACACCCGTCTGACAGCTGCGCAATACTTGGCAGCCGGCATCGACGAAACTAAGTCGGCTCTCTTCGTGCAGTCACACGTGCCAGCCCACGCCCAGCTTGCTTGGGTTCTAAACTGCATCACCGGTTTTGGTGAGGCCGGCCGCATGACCCAGTTCAAAGACAAAACCCAAAAAGGTGGCACTGAAGGCGCTTCGGTTGGCCTTTTCACCTACCCAATTTTGCAGGCCGCCGACATTTTGCTTTATCAGCCGAAGGTCGTGCCCGTGGGCGAAGACCAGCGCCAGCACCTCGAACTCACCCGCGATTTGGCGACGCGCTTCAACTCGCGTTTCGGTGACACCTTTGTGATTCCTGAAGCAACGATTCTCAAAGAAACCGCCAAAATCTTTGACCTGCAAAACCCTGAAGCCAAAATGTCGAAATCGGCAGCTGACCCTAAGGGCCTAATTAACATCATGGATGACTCCTCAGTCGTGCTCAAGAAAATCAAGAGTGCTGTGACCGACACTGAAGGTTCGATTCGCTTTGACCGTGAAAGCAAGCCGGGTGTTTCAAACCTGCTCGGCATCTATTCGGCCATCACTGGCGAGAGCATTGCCAGCGTCGAGGGTCGTCTTGCCGGCCAAGGTTATGGAGCCCTCAAGGGCGAAGTCGCCGATGCCGTGATTGCCAAACTTGAGCCGATTCGCTTGCGCACCAATGAGCTGCTGGCCGACCCTGCAGAACTTGACCGTTTGCTGGCAAGCGGTGCCGAAAAAGCCAACGACTTGGCCGAGCAAACTTTGGCTTCGGTTTATGCCAGGGTCGGGTTCATTCCGGCCGCTCGCTAGAGTTCGTTC
>CANFKN010000166.1 GCA_947447385.1 Microbacteriaceae bacterium | reverse complement strand
ATAAGAAAGTGCCCGCAGAGACCATGGCTTTCTTGAACTACTACAAGCCAGGCCACGTTTATTCGAACTCCAAAGCAACCGCAGCGATTCTTCTGACAGCACCCGCAAACGGTGGTGTTTTCAAAATTGAAGATGCATTTGTTCAAGGTGAGTTGGCGCGAATCAGCAAAATGATTGGTTTGGATTTCAACATTTCAGAATTGATTGAAGACCACCAGATTTTGGACCCTGCATACTTTGCTGGTTTCGGGGCTTCAGGTGGAGCACTCTATGGAGCGACTCGGCCGCTTTGGCAGGGTGGGCCATTTCACCTACCCCGCTACAACAGCATTTTCAGGCCGTGGCTATGGCGCGTAGGTGCGTCAGTGCACCCTGGAGGTGGCATTCCAGCAGTAATCGGTGGCTCGATTATCTCTGTTTCGGCACTTCTGCGAAAAATTGGCGCTAATCGCTGATTACGACCCTGGTGACCGCCAGCTAGTCGAAGCACGGCAACTGAGGTTTGGTTACGCTTGCGTTACAAAATCGCGTTGGCTTCATTAGCTCCTTAGCGTGAAACTTTTGTGTGTATAGACTGAAAAAATCATTCACAGCAAAGGCTCATCTTGGGTATTTCGATTCGCGCCGTTTCTAAAAGTTTCGGCGACTTCAAGGCTGTCGATAATCTCGACCTAGAAATCGCGTCGGGCGAGTTCTTTTCGATGCTTGGGCCGTCAGGGTCGGGCAAGACCACTGTATTGCGCATGATTGCCGGTTTTGACCTGCCCTCGGCTGGCCAAATCTTTTTGTTCGACGAAGATGTCACCGACAAGGCGCCTTTCGATCGTGATGTGAACACAGTTTTTCAGGATTACGCGTTGTTCCCCCACCTAAGCGTTATTGAAAACGTTGAATATGGTCTGCGCGTTAGAAAAATTAACAAGGATGAACGCCGCACCCGCGCTCTTGAAGCGCTAAACAAAGTTCATCTCGGTGATTTTGCTAACCGAAAACCTTCGCAGCTTTCAGGTGGTCAACGCCAGCGCGTTGCTTTGGCTCGCGCAATTGTGGTTGAGCCGAAGATTCTGTTGCTCGATGAGCCACTTGGGGCTCTTGATCTAAAGTTGCGCGAAAAGATGCAGATTGAACTCAAAGAGCTGCAGCGCGAGTTGGGCATCACTTTTATTTTTGTCACACACGATCAAGATGAGGCGCTCACGCTTAGTGATCGCATCGCTATTTTCAACAACGGCAAGATTGAACAGATCGGCACCCCGCAAGAGCTTTATGAACAGCCTGCCTCGGAGTTCGTCGCTCGTTTCGTGGGAACAGCCAACGTTTTTGAGGCCGATGCCAGCCAAACCCTGTTCGGTGTGAATGCCAAGTGCATGATTCGCCCAGAGCAGGTTGCACTTGGCATCACCGGCACTCAGGCAACCGTGATTGAGGCAATCTATTTGGGTTCAACCACACGCCTATTTCTAGATTTGAACGGTCACCAGGTGATCGCCGAAGTGGCTGCCGGTGAAGCAAAAGCTTATCGTCGCGGATCGACGGTGAAGGTAACAATGAGCAAAGCCGACTTGGTCAAGCTCAGCTAAAGAGAAAGAAAAGTTATGTTTAAGAAAACCAGCGTTATCGCAGCAACTGCTGCTCTGTCGCTAGTCTTGGCCGGCTGTTCTGCTGGCTCAACAAGCACTGGTGGCGACATGCTCAAAGAACTTGGCACCAACGAGACCTCTCTAACTTTGCTCGGATGGCCAGGTTATGCCGAAGATGGCAGCAACGACCCAGCTGTTGACTGGGTTACCCCATTTGAAACCGCGACCGGTTGCCAGGTCACATTCAAGCCTTATGGCACAAGCGATGAAGCTTTGAGCCTATTTAAGACTGGAGAATATGACGCAATCGCTGCCTCAGGCGACGCGACCCTGCGCCTGATTGCTGGTGGCAATGTTCAGCCACTTAACACCGACTTGATTCCGTCATATGCAGGTGTTTATGACTTCTTGAAGAACCGCAACTGGAACACAGTTGATGGCAAGACCTACGGCGTGCCTCACGGTTATGGCGCAAACCTATTGATGTACAACACCGACGTGGTCAAGCCAGCCCCAACCTCATGGGGTGTTGTCTTCGACGGTGCAAGCCAATACGCCGGCAAGGTAACTGCCTATGATTCACCGATTTACATCGCCGATGCCGCGCTCTATTTGATGAACACCAAACCTGAGTTGGGCATCAAAGACCCATATTCACTAGACGCTGACCAGCTCGCTGCTGCGGTTGAGCTCTTGAAGACCCAACGCGCCAGCGTAGGCGAATACTGGAGCGACTATTTGAAGTCGATTCAGTCATTCGAAACAGGCAACTCAGTGGTTGGCACAACCTGGCAGGTAATCAAGAACTTCACATCACCTGACGCTCACGTTGAAGCCGTGTTGCCAAGCGAGGGCGCAACGGGTTGGTCAGACTCTTGGATGATTGCCTCGAAAGCTAAGCACGTTAACTGTGCCTACAAGTGGCTTGACTACATTGACACTCCTGAGGCAAACGCTGCCGCTACCGAATACTTCGGCGAAGCACCTGTTACCGAAGGCGCTTGTTCGTTCGCTAGCGATGCAACTTTCTGCGACACCTACCACGCTGGCGATGCCGACTATGCAGCCAAGATCTGGTACTGGACAACCCCAATCAGCACCTGCCTTGACGGTCGCACCGATGTCAAGTGCACCGACTATTCTGACTGGACTAAAGCCTGGCAAGAAGTTAAGGGCTAATCCACTTGTCTAAGAGTTCGGTCGTTGCGAGGGGCACCACCCCGGTGTCTCTCGCACGCCGAATTTCGACTTACCTCTATAAGAACACCAAGACCCGCTTGGCTCTGCTTCTTTCGGGGCCAGTGATTTGGCTAGGGCTCGTCTATATCGCAGCTCTGCTGATGCTGTTGGTGACGGCGTTCTGGACAATCGACGAGTTCACGGGCAACACAAAAATTGACCTGAACTTCGACAACGTCTTATCGCTTTTTACAGACTCGCTTTACAGCACAGTAACGATTCGCACCATCGGCATTGCACTTGCCGTCACCGTCATTGACGTCTTGCTCGCACTGCCGATCGCATTCTTCATGTCAAAGGTTGCCAGACCGAACCTTGGGCGCATTCTAGCAATTTCGGTTTTATTGCCGCTCTGGGCAAGCTACCTCGTCAAAGCTTATGCTTGGCGCTCGGTGCTCTCTGACAAGGGCGCTCTGCAGT
>CANFKN010000165.1 GCA_947447385.1 Microbacteriaceae bacterium | reverse complement strand
TTGCCGGCAACCTGGTGGGTTTCTTAGGTTCAGACGGCACGCCACTGGCTGGTCTTGAGCGCACTATGAATGAGTGCTTGGCTGGCGTTGACGGCACAGAAACCTTTGAGCAAGGTGTTGACGGCATCAAGATTCCGTCGAGCACAGTGACGACCCGTGCAGCACGCAACGGCTCCAAGGTTGTTCTAACCATTCACAACGACTTGCAATATTCAGCTCAGCAGGTCATCACCAACTATGTGAAGAGCGAGCGCGCCGACTGGGGCAGTGCCGTCATTGTCGAGGCTAAAACGGGCAAGATTTTGACAGCTGCGGAGTATCCGTCGGTTGATCCGAATGTCTTTTTCAAAAGCAAAGCTGCCGACCGCGGCTCGCGCATTTTTCAGGCAACATTTGAACCTGGTTCAACCATGAAGACTGTTGCGGCTGCTACCAGCATCGACGTGGGCAAGGCGACCCCTTCAACCCAGGTGCGAGCACCGCAAACTCTTTATTTGCCTTGGGGCGACAGCATCAGCGACTCACACGCGCACCCAACCCAAAAGCTCACGCTAACCGGCGTCTTGCGCGACTCATCAAACACCGGCATCGTGCAGATCGCGGGCAAAGTTTCGGCCGCCACTCGCTACAAATATCTCAAGGAGTTCGGCATCGGCGAGCCGACCGCGGTTCACTTTGAAGGCGAATCTGGTGGCATTATGAGCCCATCAAAGCAATGGGACAAGCTCACGAACCTCGTAACCATGTTTGGCCAAGGCCTCGCTGTTACGCCGATTCAAACCGCCTATTTCTATCAGACGATTGCAAACCAGGGCACGCGCCTGCCAGCCCAACTTGTGGCTGGTTGCCAAGCGCCGAACGGCAAGCTTGTCGCACCGGTTTTGCCTAAGCCCGTCTCTGTGTTGAGCCCGGCTACCGCGCGCAGCACTGTCGATATGCTCGAGAAAGTTGTTGAGCAGGGTGGCATTGGTCGCACCGCTGGCATCGATGGTTGGCGCATCGGAGGCAAATCAGGCACAGCCCAACTTCGTGAGGGCAAAGGTTATGGCTATCTTCACGCCATTTCGTTTATCGGAATGGCACCGGCCGAAGACCCGCAATATGTTCTCGCCGTGACCATCTATAAGCCACGAACTGTGAGCAACTCGATTGGAGCAACACCGCCGTTCAAGGCGATCATGAACCAAATTTTGCGCACATTCAGTGTTCCGTTCTCACACGGCAAATCGGCCAATATTCCAACCGAATGGTAAGTCTGACGAGCAAAAATGACTTCTAGTGATGAAATTGGTTTTATGAAAGAGCAGATTCCACCAATCTTGCGCCCTGAGCGAGTTACACCGGTCAGTTTGGCTGCCTTGGCTCGAGAATTTTCGTTGGCTGAATCTGCGCTTTTCGACTTGCCGTTTGCCGACCTTTCAGAGGTTCAACTAACCGGCATCAGCATGAACACCAACGACCTGCGTGCAGGCGACCTGTTCGTGGCAATGCCTGGGCTCAAGACGCACGGTGTTCGATTTGCCGCGAAGGCCCTTGAAAAAGGCGCTGTTGCTATCGTGACTGACTCGGCCGGTGCCACCGAGCTTGCAAACCTAATCACTGCTGATTCAGCCGAGGGTGATGGAGCTCTAGCGGCCGCCGCTGCCAAGACGCCCGTCTTGATTCTCGAAAACCCTCGCACTCGCCTCGGTGACCTAGCAGCTTTCGTTTATGGCAACATCGGCGAGGGGTTGCCTAAACTTTTCGCAACCACCGGCACCAACGGCAAAACCTCAACAACCTATTTGCTCGAAGGAATTCTTCGCCAACTAGGCGAAGTGACCGGGTTGACTTCAACCGCAGAGCGACACATTGCCGGCGAGGTAATCGTTAGCCGACTCACCACGCCAGAGTCAACCGAAATGCAGGCACTGATTGCCCGCATGCGAGAGCGTGCCGTGACGGCAATCGCTATCGAAGTTTCGGCTCAGGCGCTCAGCCAGCTGCGCGTCGACGGTTTGCACTTTGACGTGGTTGGTTTCACAAACCTCAGCCACGATCACCTAGACGATTACCCAGACCTACCAACCTACCTTGAGGCTAAAGCTGAGCTCTTCACGCCTCGGCGTGCGGGTAGGGGAGTCATTTGCATCGACACCGACTTTGGCCAGCGTCTTGCTGCCACCAGTCAGGTTGAGTCGGTGACGATTGCCTCGAGAGCCGATCGAGTTGCCGAAGCTGACTATTCAGTTGCAGTGCTTGAAGAAACCGCCAAGCACACCGCATTTGAGTTCACTAGCAAAAATGGTTCACGCCTGACTTCGAGTGTCCCACTGCTTGGCGTTCACATGGTTGCCAATGCTGGCTTAGCCATTGCGATGCTGCTCGAGGCTGGCTACGAGTTTGAACGCATCGCCAAGGCCATTGCCGGCGGCATTGAAGCATACTTGCCTGGTCGCACCGAACGTGTTTCGGGTGAACGTGGCCCAGATGTTTATGTTGACTTTGGCCACAGCCCTGATGCGTTCTTAAACACCTTGGCAGCTGTTCGCAAAGTGACCAAAGGCAAGTTGATTTTCGTTTTCGGCGCAGACGGTGACCGCGACCCATCAAAGCGCCCAGCCATGGCGCAGGTTGGTGCGCAAGGTTGCGACGTCCTAGTCGTGACCGACCACCACCCAAGATTTGAAGACCCAACCTCGATTCGCGCCGTGCTCGTTGCCGCAGCCCGCGCTGCTCGTCCAGAGCTACCAATCTTTGAAGTTTCACCACCAGAAGCAGCCATTCGCAAAGCGGTTTCACTTGCAAGCGAAGGTGACGCGATTTTGTGGTGTGGTCCGGGGCACCAAGACTACCGTGACATTCAGGGCGTTCGCACTCCATATTCAGCTCGTCACGAAGCTCGCGAAGCTTTGAAAGAACACGGCTGGTCATGATCAAACTAACTCTCGCCGAAGTGGCTGAGGCCATCGGTGGGCAACTTCTTGTTGCTGGTCAAACCGCGCCGGCGAGCGCGGCCGGTCAAACCGCGCCCGACACTGAAGCCGGTCAAACCGCGTCAGACAATGCAGCCGGTCTTGGCGTTACTGGCTCAGTTGAAACCGACTCGCGACTCGTGAGCGCAGGGTCGCTGTTTTTCGCTAAGCCAGGCGAGGTCACCGACGGGCACCTGTTCGTTGCCAAGGCGGCTGAGGCCGGCGCGGTTGCTTCGGTCGTTGAACATTTTGTTGATGATGCCGGCGCGCACCCACAAATAGTGGTCGAAAACGTGGTTCTGGCACTAGC
>CANFKN010000164.1 GCA_947447385.1 Microbacteriaceae bacterium | reverse complement strand
CCTCTCTTAATAAGCCAAGACTCGGTCAACCGCATCAAGAATGCGGTCGGCGTCGGGCAAGAACTGTTCTTCAAGCTTTGCTGGTGGGTATGGCACGTCAAAGCCACCCACTCGCAACACTGGTGCTTCAAGGTGATAGAACGCTAACTCGTGTACCTTTGCTGCGATCTCTGAGCCAACTGAAACAAAGTTGCTGGCTTCTTGTGCAACCACTAGGCGACCGGTCTTTTTAACCGATTCAACAATCGCACCAAAGTCGATTGGTGAAATAGAACGCAAATCAATCACCTCAAGGCTTAGGCCTTCTTCGGCTGCGATCTCTGCTGCTTGCAAAGCAACCGTGACCATCGGACCATAGCAAACCACTGTTGCGCTGGTGCCCTCACGCAGCACCCGCGCCGCGTGCAAACCTAATGGCGGGGTGTCAAGGTTGACTGGCCCTTTTTGCCAATAGCGACGCTTTGGTTCAAAGAACATAACCGGGTCGGTTGATTCGATTGCCTGCTGGATCATCCAATAGGCATCGTTTGGGTTGCTTGGGCTAACGATGCGCAAGCCCGCGGTGTGAGCAAAGTAAGCTTCTGGGCTTTCGCTGTGGTGTTCGACCGCACCGATGCCGCCACCATAAGGCACGCGAATTACGACAGGCATGGTCAAGTGGCCTTCAGAGCGATTCTGAAATTTGGCGAGTTGAGTTGTGATTTGGTTGAATGCCGGAAAAATAAAGCCGTCAAACTGAATCTCAGTCACCGAACGATAACCGCGCATTGCCAAACCAATGGCTGTGCCCACGATGCCAGACTCGGCAATTGGCGAGTTGAAGATTCGCTTTGGGCCGAACTGGTCAAGCAGACCCTCGGTTACGCGAAACACGCCACCAAGCTCGGCAACATCTTCGCCAAACACCAAAACTTTTTCGTCAGCCTGCATTGCCTTCGCAAGACCAGCGTTGATCGCTTTGGCGATTGACATCTCAACAAAGTTGCTCATCAGTTGCCCTCGCCTTCGAATGATTCTTCGTATTCAGTCAGCCACTGGTATTGCTCGGCAATTAGCGGGTGCGGCTGTGAATAGACGTGCTGGAACATGTTCTCGACCGGAGGGTTGCCGAGGGCAAAAGTCGCTTCGCGAATCTCGGCGGCTAGTTTGTCGCCAAGCGCATCGCACTCGTCAAAGAATGCCTGCTCAACACCGCGCTTGCGCAAGAACTTTTCAAAGCGGGCCAACGGGTCACGGGCTTTCCAATATTCCACTTCGGCTGAGTCACGATATTTCGTCGGGTCATCACTCGTGGTGTGGGCGCCAATGCGGTAAGTCATAGCTTCGATGAATGTTGGGCCTAGGCCGGCGCGGGCGTCATCCATGTGCTTTGCAGTCACTGCATAGCAGGCAAGCACATCGTTGCCATCAACTTGGATTCCCGGCACACCGAAACCGGTGCCGCGAAGATATAGTGGCGCTTTTGTTTGGCGAGCAACGTTTGACGAAATGGCCCACTGGTTGTTCTGACAGAAGAACACCTGTGGAGTCTGGTTGATTGCGGCGAAAAGCAGCGCTTCGCTAACGTCACCCTCGGCAGTTGCGCCGTCGCCAAAGTAGGTGATTACTGCGAGGTCTTCGTCTTTGTTGCCGGTGCCGACCTTGCCGTCAAAGGCAAGACCCATGGCATAGCCGGTTGCGTGAAGAGTTTGAGTGCCAAGCACGATGGCATAAAGGTGAAAGCGGGTTTCGTCGGGGTTCCAACCGCCGTGGTTCACACCGCGAAGCATTTTGAGAATCGACATCAAGTCGATGCCGTGAGTGATTGCTACACCGTGTTCGCGATAGCTCGGAAAAATGTGGTCGTTGTGCCCAACGCCATAACCAGAACCAATTTGAGCAGCCTCTTGGCCAATCGCGGGAATCCACAGGCCAAGCTGGCCTTGGCGCTGAAGGGCGGTTGCTTCGCCGTCGAAACGACGCATTACTGCCATGTCGCGATAGAACTTCAAATAGTCTTCGGTGGTTAGTCGCTCAAGATAAGCGCCATATTCGGCAAATTCTTCGGCAACACTAAAATCGCCCTCGATTGAGAGCATTTGAACCATAGGCACGCGTTGTGCGTCTTGTGCAGTCACAGATACCAATTTACTTCTTTAGTGGCAGAATCGAGACATGATTCGATTTCTAATTGCAACTGTGATCAATGCTTTTGGCCTCTGGGTAGTAACTTTGCTGTTGCCAGCAATAACTTTGACCCCTTATGGCGGTCATGAAACTTGGCAGGTTGTGCTCAGCTTCTTGACGGTGGCGCTTGTGTTTGGCTTTGTGAACTCAGTGATTGCACCGATCATCAAGGTGATTGCTCTGCCGGCCTACATTCTCACCTTTGGCCTGATTTCGTTTGTTCTAAATGGCGCTTTACTTTTGCTCGTTGCTTGGATCAGCGGCTTCTTGAACTTTGGAGTCTTCAAAATCGACGGCTTCACGAGCTCAGGGCTGTCAATCACTTCGCTTGGTTGGGCGATTCTGGCATCGCTAATTTTGAGCGTAACTGCGTTTGTAACCCGCGGTGCCTTGAAGCTCTTTAGAATTTTGTGATTCGCTAACCTGGCCGGGTGCTTTGTCATCTGAGTCGGGGTGGCGCTCGTGCCATTGCAGGTTTAGCTTGGCAAAGAATGGCTCGGTTGCGGCAACTTCTAACATTTTGTGTTCGGTTGCCATTTTGCGATCAATTGTCATTTCGCCCGCACGATATTGGCTCTCAACTAAATCGCAAAGCGCATTTAAGTTTGCCAGCTGCGACCAGATTGCTGTCAAACCCGCGCCAACGGCAACGCCGAGCTCTGGGTTAGCTATTGCCCACATCACTAAGCCGCAGTCGTTGAATAGAACATCTGCTATTTGGTTATCGCCCAAACCAAACATCGAGGCGATTTTTGAACTGTGGTCGCCCCACAATGCGAGCTGACTGGCTGTTAACTGCTCGCGCACTCGAGTGAGCTCGTTTAGATTGGCGTGAACTTGCACGCCAGAACTTGAGTGAATTGTTGTCATCAGAAATGCAACCCCAACTGTGACATGAGTGTGTTCAGCGGAATGACCGGTGATGCGCCAATCGGCAAGCCACCGAGAATTCCACCTGGCAGTTTGCCTCCGCCTGGTATGCCAGGCACACCGCCCCCTACTAAGCCACCCAGCGATGCGGCGCTGAGCAAGCTGCTGATAACCACGAACTCGATTTCGAGCAGATCGATTCGGGTTGTGAATGCGTTTGCCGCTGGGCCAGACCATTGCGATGGGTT
>CANFKN010000163.1 GCA_947447385.1 Microbacteriaceae bacterium | reverse complement strand
GCACCACACCCTGGTCGTTGGTGGGAGATCGTTCAGAAATATGGCGTCACCATTCTTTACACCGCCCCTACCGCGATTCGCAGTTTCATGAAGACCGGTCGTGAGATTCCCGACCAATACGACCTCAGCACGATTCGCCTGCTCGGTTCGGTTGGTGAGCCAATCAACCCAGAGGCATGGGTTTGGTACCGCGACGTTATCGGTGGTGGCAAGGCTCCAATCGTTGACACTTGGTGGCAGACCGAAACCGGCGCAATCATGATTTCACCGCTGCCTGGAGTCACCAGCCTCAAGCCGGGTTCAGCACAGATTCCACTGCCTGGCATCAACATGGCGGTGCTCGATGACGACGCTAAACTGGTGCACGACAGCGCAGCCGGCTACCTCACCATCACAGAACCATGGCCATCAATGCTCCGCGGCATATGGGGCAACCCTGATCGCTACATCGAGGCCTACTGGTCACGCTTTGAAGGCATCTATTTCGCTGGCGACGGCGCCAAATTAGACGAGGATGGCGACCTTTGGGTGCTTGGCCGCGTTGACGACGTGATGAACGTTTCGGGCCACCGCCTTTCAACTGCCGAAATCGAGTCTGCGCTGGTTGGCCACCCATGGGTTGCTGAAGCTGCGGTGGTTGGCGCGAGCGATGAGCTCACTGGTCAAGCAGTTGTGGCGTTTGTGATTCTGCGTCACAGCCACGTTGCCGAAGCCGAAGCTGGCGACGTGAACAAGGTGCTGCGCGATCACGTGAGCAAAGAAATCGGCGCAATCGCAAGACCTCGCCAAGTAATGGTGGTTACTGAATTGCCAAAGACCCGTTCTGGCAAAATCATGCGCCGCTTGCTTCGCGACGTTGCAGAGAACCGTGAGATCGGCGACACCACCACGCTTGCCGACACCTCGGTCATGAACATCATCAGCGACAAGCTCGCCTCAGGCGCCAAAGACTAAAGCATTAAATGCATGACGACGGATGCCAAGTGCTGGCATCCGTCGTTCTGGTTTAAAAGGGTTTTTGCTATTTGAACTCGGCGATGAGCTCGACCTCGACTGCTGAGTCGAGCGGCAGCGAAGGAACACCGACTGCGCTGCGCGCGTGTACGCCAGCCTCACCGAAGACTTCGCCGAGAAATTCGCTAGCGCCATTGATAACACCCGGCTGACCGGTGAATTCTGCACCGCCAGCTACAAAACCGACAACCTTCACGATGCGCACCACTCGATCAAGGTCGCCAATTGCCAACTTGACAGCGGCCAAGGCGTTTAGAGCTGAAAGCTGTGCCAGCTTTTTAGCCTCAGCAGGTGAGACCAAACCTTCGCCTTCACCGACTTTGCCGGCCGCAGGCAGCGCGCCATCAACAAAAGGCAGCTGGCCGCTGGTGAAAACCAGATTGCCGGTAACAACTGCAGGGGTGTAAGCCGCAACCGGCTTAGCAACGGCAGGCAACGGAAACCCTAATTCGATCAAACGCTGCTCAATTTTTGACTTGGTGGTTTCTGACATCTTTAGCTCGCTTTCAGTGTGTTGCGGTAACCTAGAGTTTATGTCTGGTTCGCAGCGTAGTGGTGGCAGTAGGCTCAGAGCCTTCTTTAGCTTTATTGGCTTGAGCTCTGTTGCCGGTGTGCTCTTAGTAATTGTATTTTCTCCGCTGGCACTATTTAGCGGTTTGCTAGCAAGTGCTGGCATCACAGCCTTCGATGCGCTGCCCGATTACATCAAGCCGGTTAACACCTCGCAAGCCTCGACAATTTGGGCGACCAAAAACGGCCAACCAGTGCCCGTGGCAAACTTCTTTGACGAAAACCGCATCTCAGTGCCATTTGAAAAGATGTCGCCAAACATCGTGAACGCCGTGATCTCGACCGAAGACCCACGCTTTTATCAGCACAGCGGCGTTGACGTAATCTCATTCATTCGCGCCTCAATCGGTCAGGTGCTTCACACCGGCACCGCTGGTGGTTCAACCATCACAATGCAGTATGTCAAAAACACTTTGGTTGAGGCTGCCGTTCTAGCCGGTGACAAAGAAGCAGCCGCAGCTGCGACCGCAAACACTCCAGATCGCAAAATCAAAGAGATTCGACTGGCGATTGCTCTTGAAAAAACCACAAGCAAAAAAGACATTCTCGCCGGCTATCTAAACATCGCCTATTTCGGCAACCAGATTTATGGAATCGAAGCTGCATCGAACTATTACTTTGGCGTGCACGCGAGCGAGCTGACCATCGCTCAAGCAGCACTGCTCGGCGGTATGGTTCAGAACCCCGAAAACTTTAGGCCAGACATTGCCAAGAACCTGCCCGCAGCCAAAGGTCGTCGCGACTATGTGATCAGCAACATGCTGAAGCACTCTGAAATCACGCACATGACTCAAGAAGAAGCCCAAGCCGCAATCGACTCACCAATCACTGTGCACCTAACCCACAGCAAGAGCGGTTGCGAGATTGAGCAAACCACAGCCTTCTTCTGCGACTATGCCGTGTGGACCATTCGCAACAACCCAGAATTTGGCCAAACTCCAGCCGACCGCGAAGGCCTGCTGCGCCGGGGTGGTCTTGACATCTATACAACGATGGATGTTGACGTTCAGCAAACCGCCGACAAAGCGAGCAAGTATTGGGTGCCGCCAACTGACAAAACTCAAATCGGAACATCGTCGGTTTCAGTTGAGGTGGGCACCGGCCGCATCTTGTCTATGGTTGAGAACCGCGTGTTCGACCAAACTTCGAACCCACCGCGCGGTCACACCGCAGTGAACTATGCGGCCGACATGAACTATGGTGGCTCGCACGGTTTTCAAACGGGTTCGACCTATAAACTCTTCACCCTCGCCGAGTGGTTGACCAAGGGCAACAAGTTGATGGACCACGTTGATGGTCGCGTCAAAGAGTGGCAGGCCACTGATTTTGCATCACGCTGTGGCGCACTGACCGGCACCTGGAAACCTAACAACATCACCAAAGAGCCAGAAGACCTAACCGTGGTTGACGCAACCTCGATGTCGGTAAACACCGCCTTTGCATCGATGGCATCACAGCTTGACCTGTGCGACATTCGCGACACCGCAATGCGCTTTGGCATGCACCGCGCCGACCTCACCGAACTCGTTGCATTCCCCGCATCGATTCTCGGCATCAACGAGATTGCTCCGGTGACCGTTGCCGCCGCTGAAGCTGGCATTGCAAACCACGGAATCTTCTGCACGCCGGTTGCTATCGACCGCGTAGTCATTCGCTCGAGCTCAACCGAAATGACCGTGCCAACCACCCAGTGCAGTCAAGCCGTTAGCCAAGAT
>CANFKN010000162.1 GCA_947447385.1 Microbacteriaceae bacterium | reverse complement strand
CGGTCAGCATCGCCACCGTCGATCCATCTAAAGCCCGTCCACTGGTGGTCAAGCTCCCACATCGGAGGGTTTTCAACATAAACGCGGTTTAGTTCGCCAACCAACTTCAGAATCGACCGGTGTGATGGCTGGTCAACTAACCACCATTCCAAACCGTGTTCAATGTTCCATTCGGCGAACTGCCCGAATTCGCTGCCCATGAACAAAAGCTGTTTGCCAGGGTGCGCCCACATGAAAGCCAAATAGGCGCGCAGGTTTGCAAGTTTTTGCCAGTGGTCACCTGGCATTTTGGTTAGAAGTGAGCCCTTGCCGTGAACTACTTCGTCGTGGCTAATCGGCAACACGAATTTCTCGTCATAGGCATAGAGCATCGAGAAAGTTAGGTCGCCATGGTGATAGCGGCGATACATCGGGTCTTTCTGAATGTACTCGAGGGTGTCGTGCATCCATCCCATATTCCACTTGAAGCCATAACCCAAGCCGCCGCCGTCGGTCGGTGCACTTACGCCACCCCAGCTGGTTGACTCTTCGGCAATCATCATCACGCCAGGATTGCGGCGATAGGCGGTGGCATTGGCCTCTTGCATAAAGCGAATCGCGTCAAGGTTCTCGCGGCCACCGTGCTCGTTTGGCAACCAATCGTTGCCCTCACGTGAGTAGTCAAGATAGAGCATTGACGCAACTGCGTCAACGCGCAGGCCATCGATGTGAAACTCTTCAAGCCAGAAAAGCGCGTTGGCTACCAAAAAGTTGCGAACTTCGGTGCGACCAAAGTCAAAGATGTAGGTGCCCCAGTCTGGGTGTTCACCGCGACGAGGGTCGGCGTGTTCATAAAGTGGCTCGCCATCAAATCGGCCAAGCGCCCATTCGTCTTTAGGAAAGTGTGCTGGAACCCAGTCGAGCAAAACACCGATGCCGGCGCCGTGAAGTCTGTCAATCAGGTAGCGAAGGTCGTCGGGGGATCCAAAACGTGATGTTGGAGCAAAATAGCCGGTGACCTGATAGCCCCAAGATGGCGCATAAGGGTGCTCAGCCAATGGCATGAACTCAACGTGAGTGAAGCCGGTTTCTTTGATGTAGTCAATCAGTTCGTCGGCGATGGTTCGGTAGTTCAAACCCATTCGCCATGAACCAAGATGCAACTCATAAATGCTCAGCGGTGACTTGAGCGCGTCACGTTTAGTGCGAGCTTCGATCCAAGCGCTGTCTGACCAGGTGAATCGAGATTCAGTGACAATCGAAGCCGTTGACGGGGGCACTTCGGTAGCTTGAGCCAGTGGGTCAATTTTGGTGACCCAGTGGCCAGCCTTCGTTAGAATTTCGTACTTGTACTTGGTGCCTTCTTCGATGCCTGGAATGAAAAGCTCCCAAACGCCATTGCCACCCATGACGCGCATCGAGTGGGCAACGCCGTTCCAGTGGTTGAAGTCGCCGACAACACGCACAGCCTGCGCGTTTGGAGCCCAGACCGCAAATGAGACACCTTTGATGTCGCCAAGGCTGCTGCTGAATCGCAGAATGTGCGAACCTAGTGCTTTCCAGAGCTCTTCGTGACGACCCTCTTGAATCAGGTGAAGGTCAAACTCGCTCAATGTCGGCAGATGACGATAAGGGTCATCGCTAACCCATTCAGGAGCACCCTCGTATTTTGCCGTGATGCGATAGTCAGGCTTGCTGGCTGACTTGGCCACGCCCTGCCAGATGCCATTGTGAAGGTGATCGAGTTCGATGACGCTGCCGTCGGCAAGCTTGGCAGAAACCTTCTCAGCCATTGGCCTGAGTGCGCGAATCACCCATCCGTCGTTGATTGCCGCGCCACCAATCGGGTGCGCGCCCAAAACGCCGTGTGGGTCGTGATAGCGCCCCTCGCTGACCTTCCAGAGAACATCAATGTGAATCTCGGGCAACTGAACTGCCTGTGACTTAGCCATTTTGCGCCTACCTAGCCGTGAACTCGGGTGATTTTAAGAATGTGAACCGGCTCGATGAAAGCATCGAGACGAACAAAGTTGTGAGCCGACCAGTGAAACGATTTGCCAGTGATTTGGTCAACAACTTCAAACGAAGCGCCCTCTGGCAAACCGAGTTTGCCCAGGTCAAGGTGAATCGTAGTTTCGCGAATCGAGTGCGGGTCAACGTTGGCGACAACGATCACGGTGTTTGACATGCCCGAGTCGGTGTGCTCAGCAGCCAAGTGCTTGCTGAAAACTAGAATCGCGCTGTCGTCGCTCCAGTGAGTGACCAGGTTGCGAAGTTGGCGCAGGGCAGGGTTTTCACGTCGCGCATCGTTGAGCTTGGTTATGTAGGGCGCAAGGCTTCGACCCTGCGAAAGAGCGAGATCCCAGTTGCGAGGCTTGTATTCATATTTCTCGCTGTTGATGTGCTCCTCAGCGCCGGGGCGCGCAACTGACTCAACGAGCTCATAGCCGGCATACATGCCCCAGCTAGCTCCAGCCGTTGCTGCAACCGCGGCGCGAATCTTGTGGGCTGGGCGACCGCCAAATTGTAGGTACTGAGTCAAAATGTCTGGTGTGCTGACCCAGAGGTTTGGTCTGAAAAAGTCGGCGCTCTCATCAGCTAGTTCATTGAAATAACTAACCAGTTCATCTTTGGTGTTGCGCCAGGTGTAGTAGGTGTAGCTCTGCTGAAAACCAACTCGGCCAAGGCCGTGCATCATGGCTGGGCGGGTGAAAGCCTCGGCTAAGAAGATCACTTCTGGGTTTTTGGCGTTGACTTCGCCAATCAGCCATTCCCAAAACTGCAACGGTTTGGTGTGTGGGTTGTCAACGCGAAAAATCTTCACTCCAAGAGCAATCCACTTGTTGACCACACGCAGCACCTCGTTGTAGATGCCCTCAGGGTCGTTATCGAAGTTGATCGGGTAGATGTCTTGGTACTTCTTAGGAGGGTTCTCGGCATAGGCGATTGAGCCATCGGCACGAGTTGTGAACCATTCAGGGTGCGCGGCTACCCATGGGTGATCTGGCGATGCCTGCAATGCCAAGTCAAGTGCGATTTCGATGCCTAGCTTGTTCGCAGCTTTTACGAACGCTTCGAAGTCAGCTTCGGTGCCGAGGTCTGGGTGAATCGCGTCGTGGCCGCCCTCGGCAGAACCAACTGCCCATGGTGAGCCAGGGTCGTTTGACCCGGCGGTCAGGGTGTTATTAGGGCCTTTGCGGTGAGCTGTGCCGATTGGGTGAATCGGTGGCAGATAAAGCACGTCAAAGCCCATGTCAGCGACACCTTTGAGGCGCTTAGTAGCTGTTTTGAAAGTGCCCGAGCGCCAAGTTTGCTTCTTTT
>CANFKN010000161.1 GCA_947447385.1 Microbacteriaceae bacterium | reverse complement strand
GTGACGCGGGCGCAAAACTGCCTGCTCAAGAAACACGCGAGCATCGCCAAAGGCACTCTCAGCTTCGCGCATTGCCTCACCGAGTGCACCAGGTAGGTCTTTAGCCTCAGCGACGCGGCGCATGCCACGGCCACCACCGCCGGCAACAGCCTTGACGAACAGTGGGTAACCAAAGTCGGCCGAAGCGGCAATGATTTCTTCGGCATTTGAAGATTGGATGCTCGACTTGAGCACACGCACGCCAGCGCGAATCGCAGCCTCTTTAGCGTTGACCTTGTTGCCGGTCATGTGAAGAATGTCGGCGGTTGGGCCAATAAAAGTGATGCCGTTGTCGGCAGCAGCCTGGGCTAGGTCTGGGTTCTCGCTTAAGAAACCATAGCCAGGGTAGATCGCGTCGGCACCAGATTCTTTGGCGACACGAATGATTTCAGACACGTCAAGGTAGGCACGCACCGGGTGACCCTTGGTGCCAATCTGGTAAGCCTCGTCAGCTTTTAGGCGGTGAGCCGAGTTGCGGTCTTCATAAGGAAAAACCGCAACGGTCTTTGCGCCAAGCTCATAAGCTGCGCGAAAGGCGCGAATCGCAATCTCACCGCGGTTAGCAACCAGGATCTTCTTAAACATTCAGTCGTCACCGTTCTGTAAAACGTTTGAATAAAAGGTAGCCTATTCAGGTGCATGTTCTCAGCGTTAGCTCCCTCAAGGGAGGCGTCGGCAAGACCACCGTTGCCTTAGGTTTGGCATCGGCTGCGTTCGCGCGCGGGCTAAGAACTCTTGTAGTAGACCTTGACCCACAATGCGATGCAACGACCGGCTTAGGCGCCATTGGGGATTTTCGCGAAACGAGTGCCGATGTTTTGCAATCACCCCGACACAACGTTGTGCATAGGTCTATCGTAGCTTCTAGTTGGGCCAAGGTTCATGCCGGAAACATAGATGTAATGATTGGCAGCCCGCGAGTTTTAATGTTTGACACTCCGCAGCCAACTCTGAAAGACGTGTGGAAGCTCGAAGAAGCTTTGGCTCGCGTTGAAAAACAATATGACTTGGTAATCATCGACACTCCCCCATCAATCAACGGCCTCACCCGCACCGCTTGGGTTTCAAGCGACCGAGTGTTGATTGTTAGCGAACCTTCGTTCTTCTCAGTGGTCGCTTCTGACCGCGCTATGAAGGCGCTAGATGAAATCGCACGCAACATTAACAAACGCTTGAAGGCGGTCGGTGTTCTGGTCAACCGTTTTCAGCCACAATCGCAAGAGCACCTGTTTCGCATCAACGAACTGACCGAAATGTTTGGCAGCGAGCTGTTGCCGGTGCGCCTTGAAGAACGCGCAGCCATGCAGCAGGCAACCGGTGCCGCTCGCCCGATTCACAGCTGGCCTGGCGAAACAGCCGCAGCTCTGGCAGGTCAGTTCGACCAGGTGCTCGATCTAGTGTTGGCTTCATGCAACAACAACGCTCCTGGCGCAATTGCCACAGTTGACCCTGAAGTTTTTCTTTCAACCGCCGAAGTTGTGATTGTGCCTGAGGGTCGTCGCGACCGCAAAGCTGCCAAGGCAAAGGCCGAAAAAGCAGCTAAGGGCAAAGCGCCTAAACCTGAGAAGTTGAAAAAGCGCGACAAGGGCGAAAAATATGGCCCTCACCGCGGCCAAGACGGTTCAAGTGTTGTGTCTCTAGAGAGTTTTGAAAACCAGTTGCCGCCGTTTCTAGCGGGCGACGAATAAAGGTTATTTTTGCTAAAGAAAGCTTTAGATAGCTTTCTTGCTTTGGCGACGAGCGCTTAGCTCATCAACCTCATCGATGCTGTTGGTGCTGATGTTCACCAAGCTAGCTTCAACCTCGCGAAGCACCTGGCCAACTGCGATGCCAAAAACACCCTGACCGCGGCCAACAAGGTCAACAACCTCGTGCTCGGTGGTGAACATATAAACGCGGGCACCGTCGCTCATCATGGTGATGCGAGCTAAGTCGCTGATGCCCTGTGAACGCAAGTGGTCAACAGCCACGCGAATCTGCTGCAGAGAAATGCCGGTGTCAAGCAGGCGCTTTACGAGTTTTAAAACGAGGATGTCCCTGAAAGAGTACAAACGCTGCGAACCCGAACCGGCAGCACCTTGAACCTGTGGTTGCACGAGACTGGTGCGATCCCAGTAATCAAGCTGGCGATAAGTAATGCCAGCTGCATTGGCAGCTGTGGTGCCTCGGTAGCCGCTGCGAGGGTCAATCACTGGCAAACCCTCAGTCACAAGAAGTTCGCTGTATTCAGGAGTGCCGTCGTTGATCTCAGTCATCGGGGCTCCTCTCTGAAATGCGCTAACCGAAGTTTAAGTTTGAAGCTGTTTTAGGGTTTCTGCACTGCTTTTTTCAGAAAACTTAAAGGTTCAACCTCAGGTTTAATTGTTGTCTGTTTTCGCCACAAAGGTGGTTAATTTTTAATCTCGGCGTGTCGAGGTAATTTAGGCGTCTGAGCTTGAGTCGATTTGACCGATTTCGCGGTCGATAATCTCGTTGCGAATCGTGTTGAAAAGGTCTTGCATCTGACGAGCCAAGTGCTCGGCACGGGCGCGGCTTGAAGTGTCGTTGCGAGTCAAGACAGGCTTGATGACGCCTTCGATGATGCCAACCTCACGCTCAGCCTCAACGCGCAAAGCGGTTAGGTGGCGAGGTGACAGGCCAAACTTCTGAAGCTCAACAAGTGCCTTAGCGATTTCAACGTCATTGACGCCAAACGGAGCCTCGCCAATTAGCTTTGCACCCTGGCCAGCACTCAAAATGCTGTCAGTGATTGAGCTCTGGCTGACAAGGTCAAGCTTGGTTAGCTTCTTTGCGCGACCACGAACCACTTTGGTGTTCGGCATGGCAGGCAAGCTCGGCTGGCGGCCAGCGTCGAGATCTTCTAGATAATCTTTGATCACCTTGTGAGGCAAGTAGCGGTCACGCTGTAGCTGCAAGACCAAACGCAAACGATCAACGTCGCTGGCCTTGAACTTGCGATAGCCCGAGGCTGTGCGCTCAGGTGTGACCAAGCCCTGGTCTTCAAGAAAGCGCACCTTCGAAGGTGTTAGGTCGCTAAATTCTGCGCGCAACAGGTTGAGCACTTGACCAATGGTCAAAAGCTTGGCTTCGCGGCCCCTGATTGGGCTAACAGAACTCAGTGCTGACATGTTTAGTGACCGGCCACCAAATCAGCCGGTGAAGCGTGAAAAACTAACTTGAACTTGCCGATTTGAACTTCAGCACCGTTATCTAAAAGGGCGCTGTCAATGCGAACACCGTCAAAATAGGTGCCGTTTAGTGATGCTAGGTCT
>CANFKN010000160.1 GCA_947447385.1 Microbacteriaceae bacterium | reverse complement strand
TGTGCTGCGTTGAGAGCACTACCGTTTCAACGGTTTTTGCAACGTTTCCGTCGTAACCGATGGTCACCTGTGTCTTGCCATCTGGTCGCAGAAAATCGACGGCACCACTCTTGCGAACTTCTGCAAGTTTTTCTGCCAAGCGGTGTGCCAAGTTAATTGCGGTCGGCATCAGTGTTTTGGTTTCATTGGTTGCATAGCCAAACATCAAACCTTGGTCGCCAGCGCCCTGAGCGTCATAAGCATCAATTGAACCTTGCTCGCGAGACTCGATGCCGGTGTCAACACCCTGAGCAATATCTGGTGATTGTGCGCCGATTGAGACCGACACGCCACAGCTCTTGCCATCAAAGCCAATCTCACTAGAGGTGTAACCGATTGATGAAATCTTCTCGCGAACCAAGCTTGGAATCTCAACGTAACTCTCGGTTGTCACCTCGCCCGCAACGTGCACGAGACCAGTAGTGACCATGGTCTCAACTGCAACTCGAGCTGCGGGGTCTTCGGCCAAAATGGCGTCGAGGATGGTGTCGCTGATCTGGTCGCAGATTTTGTCTGGGTGACCTTCAGTGACTGATTCAGATGTGAAAAGGCGTAGTGCGCTCATAGGGGTCAAGTATATCTTGTGCCTACGACATTCATTGGCCGCGACGATAAACGAAGCGACTGACAGGCACCAGTGGGTTATGACTGGGCAATTCTGCTAGCGCCAGTCGGTTGTGCCTCTGCTATCGGGTTAGTGAAGTTGCCAAAAAGTCGATAATTCTGTCAGCAACTCGGTCTTTAGTGCCTTCAACAAAATCACTTGCGCCAGCTTTTGACACCACGATTACCGAATTGGTGTCTGCGCCAAAAACTTTGCCTTCGCTAACGTCGTTGGCAACCAGAATGTCGCAACCCTTTGAAGCCAACTTGATTTCGGCTAAACGCAAAAGTGCGGTTTGATTGCCTGCGGTTTCAGCTGCAAAGCCCACGGTGATAGTTTTCAAATTCTCGTTAGCTACTCGCACTGTTGCAGATTTCAAAATGTCTGGGTTGGCGATTAGCTTCAAGGTGATGTCGTTGCCGACTTCGCTTCGCTTTATTTTTGTTTCAGACACTTCAGCTACTCTGAAATCGCTGACGGCAGCCGCCATAACCAAAACGTCGGCAGACTCTAAATGGGCTTCGACTGCACTTTGCATTTGGGCGGCAGAAACCACCGAAACAAACTCATCAAACTCTGTGCTTAAATCGCCCATGTTCTCGCCAAAGTTTGCGCCAATCAAAACCACGCGAGCGCCTCGGGCTTTTGCCGATCTTGCAATAGCGACACCTTGCTTGCCAGAGGATTTGTTGCCGATGAATCGAACCGGGTCAATCGCCTCTTGTGTGCCGCCCGCGGTAATCAGCAGTGTGCGGCCAGCGAGGTCTTGAGGTCGCACCAACTCAAGGGCGGCAGAGATGATTTCTTCGGCTTCAGGAAGCCGACCTGGGCCGCTGTCTTCGCCGGTAAGGCGACCAATGGCTGGGTCGAGCACGGTGATGCCACGTGAACGCAAAGTGGCGACATTTGCAACGGTTGACGCGTGCTGCCACATTTCAGTGTGCATAGCCGGGGCCACCAAAACGGGGGCTTTAGTGGCTAACAAGGTGTTGCCGAGAAGGTCATCTGCGATGCCAGAAGCGAAGCGTGCTAAGAAGCTTGCCGTTGCTGGTGCAACGATAATCAGATCTGCGTTTTGTCCAAGTTGAACGTGTTTAACATCTGCCACGTCAGAATACAAGTCACTATCAACGGCATGATGAGAAAGGGCTTCGAGCGTAGTTGCCCCAATGAAGCGAAGTGCATTCTCAGTAGGAACTACCTGAACGCTATGGCCAGCTTCGGTGAGCTGGCGAATAATTGCCGTGGCTTTATAGGCAGCGATGCCGCCTGTTACGCCTAAGACAATTAGCAAGACTAGTCTTCGATCTTGTGTTTCTCTAGCTTGTCTTCTGCGATTTCGTGCATCGCGATTGTCAGTGGCTTCTCGTCAACAGTGGTGTCAACTAGTGGGCCAACGTTGTTGAACAAGCTACCCTCTTGTAGGGCTGAGTAGTAATCGTTGATCTGACGTGCGCGCTTTGACGCGAAGATCACCAATTCATACTTCGACTCTGCTTTTGATAGCAATAGGTCGATGGCTGGCGAAACAATACCTAGTTTTTCTGACATGTTTTTGCTTTCTATAAAGAAATAAAAGTCGAGGCGGCGCTTTGCGCTAGTTGGCCTTCATCAAGTCTATGACTTCTGAGGCGCATCTGGCTACTTCATCGTTGATTACGACATGGTCAAATTCGCTCTGTGCCGCCAATTCAACCTCGGCGCTGGCTAATCTGCGCTCTTGTTCCTCGGGCGTTTCTGTGCCGCGGGTTTGCAAGCGACGAACCAGTTCGTTCCAACTCGGTGGTGCAATAAAAATAAGTCTTGCTTCGGGCATTGCCGCTTTAACTTGGCGGGCCCCCTGAATGTCGATTTCTAGCAGAACAAGTTTGCCGGCAGCGATGGCATCGATCACGGGTTGTTTTGGGGTTCCGTATTTATTTGTGCCATGCACCGTTGCATATTCGAGCATCTGACCTGCTTCGATGTTTGCATCGAACTGTTCCATGCTCCAAAAAAAGTAACTTTCACCATCAATTTCACCTGGGCGAGGTGAACGTGTGGTCGCTGAAACTGAAAGTTTCACCTCTGGGTGATTTTCGAGGATGTACCTAACCACGGTGCCCTTACCCACTGCGGTGGGCCCAGCGACGACGGTTAGGCCTTTGCCTCGGCTGAGGTGAAGTAGCTCTTCTTTATTCAACTGCGTCGCTCAATTCTGCGATGTGTGCATCGATTGCTTCGTCGATTGCCAATGGGCCTGCACCTAGCACACTGCGCGAGACCGATGCGATGACGCTCGGAGCTACTGCTCCAAAAAGTCTGTCTAGCATTCCGAGGCGAGCGCCTTGTGCGCCAAAACCTGGGGCAAGAATAAATGTATTGGCGGTGGTCTTGAGCGCGGTGGTGTCAATTTCACCAAGCCCGAACTGCTTCAGTCTCAATGTTGCACCAATCACAGCCCCAAATGAGCCGAGGTGCTCCCCCGGCGTTTGTGTGACTTCGTTGATCTTGGCAAGTGACTGCCAAATGTTGGCGGCAACGGTTTCACCGTTTGCCATCACGGCTTGTTGCAATGCTGCACCTTCGGGGTTTGACGTTGCGCAGAGCACGATTACGCCCTTGCCACGTTCAGCTGCCTGCGAATAGATGTCGAGCATCGAATCGAAGCCTAAGTAAGGCGAAACCGTGAGC
>CANFKN010000159.1 GCA_947447385.1 Microbacteriaceae bacterium | reverse complement strand
TCGCCGTGAAGCTTGGCTAGAAGGCCGCGGTCGGTAACCGCCACCGAATCGACCTTGGTGAACTTGAGGTATTTCTCGGTGTTGATCATCATGGGCCTTTCTGGGTGGCTTGGCGAGGCTGTTTTAGTTTAGCGAGATAGGTTTGTTCTATGAATTCACGTCGCGTTGTGGTTACCGGGGCAAGTTCTGGCATCGGCCAGGCTACTGCCCGTTTGTTTGCGAAACACGGATGGCAGGTTGTGGGCGTCGCCCGCCGCGCAGATCGCTTAGCGGCGTTGGCTGCCGAGACCGGCATCGAGGTGTTTGTCGCCGACGTCACTGTGCAATCGCAGGTTGACGCGCTTCGAGATCATCTGGCAGCCACGGGCCCAGTGCACGCTCTGGTCAACAATGCGGGTGGTGCGTTTGGTGCTGCATCGGTCGAAGAGAGTGACCCGGCTGACTGGCTGAAGATGTTCGAAGTGAATGTGATTGGCCTGCAGCGAGTCACTTCGGCATTGCTGCCTTTGCTTCGCGCAGCTGCTCGCACCGATGGTCACGCCGACATCATGACAGTCACCTCAACCGCAGGTTTCATCTCATATGAGGGTGGCGGTGGCTATAACGCTGCCAAGTTTGCTGCCCACGGTGTGGTCGGCACTCTGCGCCTCGAGCTGGCTGGTGAACCCATTCGAGTGCTCGAAATCGCTCCAGGCATGGTCAAAACCGACGAGTTTGCGCTCAACCGCTTTGGTGGCGACGCCAGCAAGGTCGAGGCAGTTTATGCGGGGGTCGAGAACCCACTCGTGGCTGAAGACATTGCCGAAGCAATCGTTCACGCGATTGAGTTGCCCGGGCACGTGAACCTCGACATGATCACGATTCGACCCGTTGCCCAAGCAGCCCAGCACAAACTTGTGCGCGGGCCGCTCAAGCCCCGCGACTAGGCGTAAATCGGCGTATCCAGATCAACTGAGCCGTCAGACGTTGGGTTGTCAACTTGCAACAAGATTCCGTTGCCAGTTCCCCCAACCCCTGAGAGGTCTGAAATCTGTTGCATGCCAGAGCCTGTGAAGTCAGAAACGTTCGTCAAAGTAATCAGAGGTTCAGGGTAGGTTCCCGTGAAATAGATCGAAATTGGCGTAGTTGAATATGGAATCACTTTGATTATCTTGGATTCGCCAATGGTCAACGAAGTTGCCAGCACTTCTGAAGTTGGGTCTGAAACTAGTGTTGCTTTGACCCATGCTGCTGCGGGCTGGGTGCCATTTTCACCCGGCCAGAGGTTAGTCGCAGTGATAGTCACATTGAAATACCAAATTGCATAAAGAGTTGTGTTTGCATTCAGCGTGAAGCTGTCGGCCGGAAAATAGAAGGTTCCTTTGCCATCTGCCTGGGTGTTCCACCCATAGAAGTGCGCACTGTTTGTGGCAGTGTAAACATTTGAAGCGATGGGTACAGAACCTGAACCACCCTGTGTGAGGCTAGTGCTTGCAAGACCGCTTTGCGCCGAGTTTGAGTCGTAGGTAATCATGAAGCTTGAAATGGCAGGGTTCACGGTGATGGTCACAGAAGCCACCAGACCAGTCGCACTAAGGCGACGTGGGTTTGAACCCGAGCTCACATAGATGAAGTAGGTGCGTGCCGCCGATTCGGTCGTTGGTGTTCCTGAAACAACACCCGTCTGCGCGTTCAGAGTCAAACCTGCCGGCAGTGTCTGGCGTTGCAGAGCGAACGCGACGTGCGATGAAAGGCCGCGAGTCACCAAAGATTGAGTTGCCGTGATCGCAGACCCTGCTGTCGCGGCGACAGATTGCGTGCACGGGCTCACTGACTTGCGATCATGGCTGCAAACAGCACGCGTTGAGGCTTGAGCTGGGGCAACTGCGGTGAGCGGGGCAATAAATGCCGAGGCAAGGGCAATTGCGGCTAGTGCTTTCTTGGTGTGAAACAATTTCATGTTCTTCTCATTCATCGCTCAGAGTTTTTTACACTTTAGCAAAGCCTGACTTTTGCCTGCAAGTGAATGTGTCGGTGCCCTGCAATACAATGATTCGCATGGGGAACGAAACAAAGCGCTCGCTTGGCGACGCAGTAAAAGCACAACTCGACACCGCTCGCGCACAGGCTAGCAAAGTAGCAAGCGATGGTATGAAAGCTGCTAAGGCTGGCGTGGGAGCCGGTGGTGACGCAGTGTTAAAGTTTGCAGCTGATGGTGCCAAGGTGGCAAGAAAAGGCGCCAATGGTGCAATAGAGGCCTCCCGAAATGGCAAACGATTTGTTGATGACAAGGCGAGAGCGGCTCTTGACAAGGAGTACGCCGCTAAGCGAGAACTAGCTGTCGCGAACCTACAAAGACTGCGCGATGCGAATCCTGAGTGCACCCCTCATCAAGTGTTTGAGCTTCTAACATCTCAGCTATCTGAGGTTGAAAAGAAAGACAGTGCCTCTAGCAAGGAGTTCACTAAGGCGACTGTGTTGTTCGCGCTGACTGCTGTCGAACTCAGAGACAAAGCGCAAAACCCCTCCAAAAACCTCCAAAAGTTTGTAGATCTCATGGTTGCCCTCGACAGCAAAGCAGCGAATGTGGCCATAAATGCGTTTGAGATAGTTGTGACCTACGGCCCAGTGGTCTTGCTTGTCGCCGCAAGAATCCCCGGCCCCATAGGCAAGGTTGCTGGCGCGGTTGGAAGCCTGTCAAAAAAGGGCAACTCGGCTGGTGCCAAGGCGGCAAAAAAGTTTGTGGCGAAAGTTGCCTGGTTGCCAGCACTACTTAAAATCTTCGGGGTCAAGAACCCAGGAAAAAAGAGCGCAGCATGGCTAGTAACTGCTGTGACTAAAAAGGTCATTGGCGAGTTCGCAGCTACTTGGGGCAAGGCTAACTCTCAATCGACCAAGAAGTTGAAAACGAAAGTCGAAGGAATCTAAGACCATGGCTCTTGCACGCAAAGAAGCCGGCATTGCCTATGCCCTCATGCTGTTCTCACTCATCGGGGTGTGCGGTGTTCAACATTTCTATATGGGCAAAATCTTTCGAGGATTCCTCTGGTTGATCACATTTGGTCTGCTCGGGGTGGGCTTATTTATTGACCTCTTTACGATTCCCGCGCAGGTGCGCAAGGTCAACCGCGGATAATTTGCTAAAAGTGCGTTATCTAAGCTGTTGCAAGAGCGCATGCATGGCTTGGTGAACGACAAAACCCCCAACGATGTTGGGGGTTTTGTTATGTCTGGTGCTTGGCCAAACTTACTGGCGGAGACGAGAGGATTTGAACCTCCGAAGGACTTTAGATCCTTACCTCATTAGCAGTGAGGCGCACTCGACCGGGCTATGCGACGTCTCCTCGAGCGTGTC
>CANFKN010000158.1 GCA_947447385.1 Microbacteriaceae bacterium | reverse complement strand
TCGTTATTTAGATCTTTCTGTGAAGACTATGGATAGTAGCGAATGGGTATTCTGGTTGCCACGGCTATTAAGCATGACTACCTCGATTAAGTCCAGAGGCACTGTTTTTAGTGATGCGCAATGGGAGAGGCTGGAATTGCGGCGTCTGATCAAAACCTGATTTTTAATTGGATGTTATGCGATTAGTGAGCAATTTTAGCGTCGGCGATTTCATAGATGTAAGAAGGCGTGACCCTTGCTCAACCGCAATTTTATGTTTCGCTTGTGCGAGAGTCGGAGTGCTTTAGACATGACAGGTCGTAAGGAAAAAAAGCCAAAAGTTCTTGAGAGCGGTCAAATCCGTAGAGAACACAAAGGCTGCTTCGCATTCCAAGGCGAGCCTGGGCTGCATCGACTAGTAGACCTTTATAACCGTGGCCATCTCTCAAATGCGGTCGAGCTGAGTTTATTCAAACTTCCGATAGCTGACCTTTCTTTTCTCAGCAACTTAAAAAAACTTAAAAATCTAAGAATAAACACAAACTCATACTCGGCTATTGATGTAAGCAAGCTAAGAAAACTTAGCTCACTGGAATTGACCGGCTCTGTAATACAAAAGATACACAATCTCGAACGAGCGAGATATCTAAAAACGTTAGTTCTGAATAGTCCATCATCTTCTGATTTGGCTGCAGTAGGTGGATTCGCAAAAGAGCTCTACATTCACGGAGTACCTGAAATTTGGCCAGTCTTAGTAGAAACCTCTAAAGTTCGCAAAATTAAAATTTACCCAACTCGGCGTGGTCCTCTTGATTTGGGGAACATGAGTGAGCTTGGGAATCTCAGGTCGCTCGATTTAAACTCTGTCCGCAAAGGAGTTATCAATATGGCGTCGCTAACGAGACTTACTAAGTTGCAGGAGTTTCACCTATGGGACGTCGACTCCATTGATTCGAAATCTTGGCTATTCGAGCTTCCAAAACTTCGAATGGTTACCATTTGGGGCAGGAATAACTTCACCCAAGCAGAAAAGGAAACACTCGCAAATCTAGGAATTCTAGACACCAAAGACCCCAAATCCTTGCTGCGTGAAATCTTCAGGCGAACTTAGGGCGCTGGAACTGCTTGGCTCTGTCCTAACAAGTGATGGTGAGTTTCGCACGCTTCCGCGTTGAATTAGCGCTGAACGCGACCAGCAATCTGCTCGGCTAGGCCGATGTAGGTGTGCGGGGTTAGCAGCAGCAGATGGTCTTTGGCGTCTTGGCCAATCTCGAGCTGGTTGATGAAAACTTGTAGGTCGTCAACGCTGATGCGCTTGCCGCGGGTGAGTTCTTTGAGCAGCTCATATGGGTTCGAGATGGTGCTGCGACCAGCGGCCACTTCGGCACGAATCACGGTTTGAATTGCCTCACCCAAGACCTCTAGGTTCTCAGCGAGGTCAACGGCCAAGATTGACTCAGAAAGCTCGAGCTCGTCGAGACCGTGGGTGACGTTGTCAACTGCAAGCAGCGAGTGGCTCCCGCCTGCGAACCCTGCTTGAAATAGTTCAAAGAGATGTACGTCCACACGTCAGTGCAAAGGTTGTGCAAGATGCGGATTAGTTAGTTGCGCGCAAAGATCTTCTCGACCAGACCCGAACTGAACGAGCGCTGGTTGACCTGCGTGAACTTTGAGAGCGCGGCAGACACTGGGTTGCCGGAGGCATCCTCGTTATTGCCCGTGAGGTCGAAGAGCGGCACGCCGCCGCCGAGAACGTCGGGGGTGACAAACAGGCGCACCACGTCGAGCAGGTTGGCCTCTAACATCTGTTTTACTACCGAAGCGCCACCAAAAACGAACACGAGCGAGTTGGCGTCTTTGGTAAGGGCTGTCACCTGGTTGTGAATGGCTGCTGCGATGTCTGTGATTTCGCCGCCCAAGAAATAAACGTTTGGGTCGGTTACACCGTCAAAGCGTTGTGAGTTAGAAGTGAGCACAAATGTCGGCAACATGCGTGGCTCGTTGCCAATCGCTTGCAGTTCAAAGGCGAAGGTCTCAGCGCCCATCAAGACGGCCGAGCAGCTCGACATGAGTTCAAAAAAGCCGTAGTCATCGCCGCCGCTGAGGTATTTCTCTGCCCAGGCCATGTCGCCTTCGGGGCCGGCGATGAATCCGTCGCTACTAACGGCTGCATAAAAAATGAACTCTGTCACGGGTTAAGCCTAGGGCAGTCGAGGTGGGTGCAAAACGTTAGTTAGCTAGCTAAAGCGCGAGGTTCAGTTCAACGAGCGGGCGGGTCTTGATTTCGCGCACAAAGTCGCTTTCGGCGCGGCTCCACTCAAGAGCTGAGGCAAACTGCACGTTGATTTCGCGGCCAAGTAGGTCTTCGGCTTTGGCAGCAGCGCGCGATGCTTCGATGCGGCTCACTTGGCCGATTAGCAATAGGTCAACTTCGCGAGGTTCAGGGCCCAATTGACGAGAGAGGCGGGCAGCCCATGAGCCGAAGAGAAACGCGTGATCGATGCCGTCGAGGTGTGCGAGGGCTGCCGGCAACACTGCTGCTGGGCCATAGCTAAAACTCACGATTTGGCTGATGGCGTCGAACAGCAGGTGTTCGCGGTTTGCTTGAATCAAGCGGGCTCGACCAAAAGTTTTTTGAATCACAACCTGCGCGTCAAGCAAACGGTCAACCTCGCGCATTGCGGTGGGCAGGCTGGTGCTGGCAAACTCGGCAAGTTGGGTAATGGTGAATAGCTCTTCGGCATTCATAAAAAGGTCGGCCAGAATCAAGCCTTGGGTGTCGCTTTTAAGCAGGGGAGACAACCCGGCGGCCTTGACTTTCATAAAACTAATAGTAACTAACATTTATTGAAACTTGAAGAGTCGATTTTGCCGATTTTGCTTCATAAACTGGAACAAGTTGACCAACAAGGAGCCCAACCATGAGCAAGCCAATCGTTCTAATCGCAGAAGAGCTATCACCTGCAACCGTCGAAGCCCTAGGCCCAGACTTTGAAGTTCGCAACGTTGACGGCACCGACCGCGCCGCCCTGCTAGCTGAGCTTGCAACCGCCGACGCTATCTTGGTTCGCTCAGCAACTCAGGTTGACGCCGAAGCCATTGCGGCGGCGCCAAAGCTCAAGGTTGTGGCCCGCGCCGGTGTTGGTCTTGACAACGTTGACATCAAGGCAGCCACAGCTGCTGGCGTAATGGTGGTCAACGCCCCAACCTCAAACATTATTTCGGCAGCCGAGTTGGCAATTGGTCAATTGTTTGCGCTAGCCCGCTTCATTCCAGACGCCAACGCAAGCCTCAAGGCAGGGGAGTGGAAGCGCAGCAAGTTCACCGGCGTTGAGTTCTTTGAAAAGACCATCGGCATCGTCGGTCTCGGCCGCATCGGCGC
>CANFKN010000157.1 GCA_947447385.1 Microbacteriaceae bacterium | reverse complement strand
GGTGCAAAGGTTGGCGATATCGTTGCTGTTGGTGGCACGTTGGGTCGCGCGGCGTGTGGTCTGGCGCTGTTGCAGTCTGGCAATGCCGATGCAATTAACACCTGGGATGACTGGGTCAATATTCAACGCCGCCCCGAGCCACCGATCGAGTTGGGCGTGATTGCCGCGCAGGCGGGCGCAACCTCGATGCTAGATCTCTCAGATGGGTTAGCGCGTGATGCCGCCCGCATCGCAAAAGCGTCAAATGTTTCAATCGCTCTTTCGCGCCAAGCTTTGCAAGGTTATGAGGCTGTGCTCGAGGGTGCCGCCAGTTGGATCTCAGCCGACGCTTTTGCTTGGGTTTTGGGCGGGGGCGAAGACCACTCGCTGTTGGCCACGTTTGCTGCCGACGCCACCTTGCCTCGCGGGTTCAAGCGCATCGGTGAGGTCGTCGAGCGCGCTGGTGCCGCGCCCAAGGGCGCCGACGTGTTGCTCGACGGAGCCCCCGTCGCCGAGCTCGGCTGGGACTCACTAACTAGCTAACTGATTAACTAACCGCCTGAGCCAGAGTGTCGGTCAGCGCGTTAGTTGTGCGTGAAATCAAACTGTTCTCAGTTGCCGCTCGAATCTTGGCTCCGGCCTGACTGAAAGCTTCGAGCAAGTTGTAACGCAAAAATGTGAGTCGTTCATTTGCCCAGTCGGGGTCAACGCCTAGGCGTGCGATTTCACTTTGCCAGCCTTTAGAAGTGATACCTTCGAAACGATATTCACCACCAATGCTCATCGCCGAATAGGTGGTTTGGCCGCTATAGAGCACGGTCGAGGCCAAGTCATAGAGCGGCGTCATGCGAACCCGATTGCCGGCTAACGCAAGTGAATAGTTTTTGCCGTGAGCATCGGTGCATCTTGCCAGAACGTTGAAAGCGAGCCCTTCAAAAAAGCTGTCGGCGCAAAACTTGCGATCTTCGACCGCCGCAATTGACCTAAATAATTCCGCGATTGCAGCGACGCCTGGGCCACCATCTTCTCGCTGGTATTTCTTGGCCGGGTCAACCGCCAAGGCTTGGCAAAAGTCTTCTTGATGAACGCGTGTCACCTTGCCAGCAGAATCAGTCTCACGATCGAATCGCTCGGCGACGAAAACTCTAAAGCCGCCGATTGAGGCGATTTCGGTTTTGGCCACATTAAGCCCGAGGCTGGCAGCGGCAAGCATTGTTTGGTGTTCGACGACGTCGAGGTTTTGCCAGCGCTCAGGCACGGGTTTGATGATGTGTGTTGAGGCTAGTTCGCGAGTGGGTAGCGTGAAGTGGCCATCGGAGTTTTTTCTTAGTGCCAACTTCGGATGAGCGCCTGCCAGGCTCAACAAACCCCCGACGGCAGCGCCAGCCGTGGCGTCTTCGTATTCGTTGATTTTGTGGTGCAAAAGTTCTGAGATTTGTCTGTCGCTCAGTGGGGCAGGGGTGGCATCTGGCTCGTGGTCGTTTTGAAAGCCGGCCTTGCCAATTTGAAGAGCGCCAGCAACATCATGGCCAATGTGCGCCAGAAGGCTAAATGGGTTACGCGCATTCGCACCGAAACGTTTAGCGATGGCCGCTAGAGCGCTTTCGCTGTCTGGCAATAAGCCTTGCAGAAAAGGCAGAATTCGACTTTTCGGGTAGCTTAAGTAACCTACTGGCATTGAAAGTGAAACCGGGGTCGAGCCTTCTTCGTAACTTTCGGCGTATTTGAAGTTCAAGTCGCCTTGGGGTGTTTGGGTGACAGTGCCGCAAAGTTCGCCGTGCATCCAAACTTCTAAGGAGCTCATTTCGGCACCTGAGTTTGGGTTCGACGTTTGAGATCAAGGTCATAGCCAAGTTCGCTGAGCACCAAAATCACTTTGCCGAGCTCTACAGTGCTTTTGCCGTTTTCGACTTCGCTCAACCATTTGCGTGAGACTTTTGCTCTGTCGGCAAATGCCTGCTGGGTGAGATTTTCTT
The DNA here is from genome assembly GCA_947447385.1 of Microbacteriaceae bacterium. GTDB lineage: Bacteria > Actinomycetota > Actinomycetes > Actinomycetales > Microbacteriaceae > Rhodoluna. The sequence continues at coordinate 1,427 of CANFKN010000157.1, read as the reverse complement.
CTTCTCGGGCGAGGCGAATTGCCAGGCCGATGACGCTTGGGGTAGCTCTCACATTCGCCTCCGATATCTACCGTTTGTAACCGTTCTTACACAATACCAAATGTAACCGAACGCGCGCAATGGTGCACCTAGCCGAAAGGTTACCTGAAAAATCCTTGTCTCTCTTTCTAGCTCGTCACAATCGAATGCGCCCCCAGCCGAAGCCAGAGGCGCACCCGCAGTGTCTTTGAGGGTTACTTTTTATAGGTGTAGCTGTTGTAGGTTGCGGTGCCACCGTCAGCGTTGGCAACAACTACCGGCACTGCTCCTGCCGAGTGGGCTGGAGTTTTTACCGTGATGCCGGTGGTGCCGGTGCGTTTGACTACAACGGCGTTTAGACCACCAAAGGTGACGGTTGAGCCAGCGGTGAAACCTGTGCCGGTGATTTCAACCGTGACATGACCCTTTATTGAGCCAGATGTTGAGTCAATCTTTTTGATTGTCACAACACCCATTGCTACAACACTCAACACGACAGTGTTTGGGCTGCTGACCGCGTTGCTTGCAAACACAAGGTTTGCGGTGCGTGTGCCTGCCACTGTTGATTTGAACTTGTAGGTCACGGTGCAGGTGCCGGCTGGTGCAACGGTGTGGTTTGAACAGTTGTCGGCCAGGATCGTGAAATCGGCTGCGTTTGCACCGGTTTTGGTTACTGCACCAGCACCGAATACTAGATCGGCGTTGCCGGTGTTGGTGATGGTTTCGGTTTGAACCGCCGAAGTTGCGCCAACATATGTTTTAGGAATCGACGGTGTCGATGCTGAGAACACTGGGCGACCAACGCCGGCACCGTTGAGCGTGGCTGTGCTTTGGCCACCGGCTTCGTTGCTTGTGAATACCAGGTTTGCTGTGCGTGAGCCGACACCGGTTGGTGTGAAGGTGTAGGTCACGGTGCAGGTGCCGGCTGGTGCAACGGTGTGGTTTGAACAGTTGTCGGCCACGATGGTGAAATCGGCTGCGTTTGTTCCGGTGACTGTTACTGCACCAGCACCGAATACTAGATCGGCGTTGCCGGTGTTGGTGATGGTTTCGGTTTGGACCACTGAGGTTGAACCTGTGTTGGTGTTCGGAATCGATGGTGTTGATGCGCTAAGCACTGGCAGGCCTACACCGGTACCGGTCAACGCAACAGTGCGTGGGCTGCCCGCTTCGTTGCTTGCGAATACCAGGTTTGCTGTGCGTGAACCGACACCGGTTGGTGTGAAGGTGTAGGTCACGGTGCAGGTGCCGGCTGGTGCAACGGTGTGGTTTGAACAGTTGTCGGCCACGATGGTGAAGTCGCCACTGTTCGTTCCCGAAACAGTTACTGCACCAGCACCGAATACTAGATCGGCGTTGCCGGTGTTCGTGATGGTTTCGGTTTGGACCACTGAGGTTGAACCTGTGTT
>CANFKN010000156.1 GCA_947447385.1 Microbacteriaceae bacterium | reverse complement strand
CCTGCCGAATTGATTCGCGACTATTCGAGTCGCGAAGTTGTTGAGGTTCGTTTTGGTTCAGCCAAGAACGCCGAAGTGGCGCCGTTGCTTAGCGATATGGGTGACCGCATTGAGGTTTTACCTGACCGCATCTTGATCTATGCCGAAAACGGCGAGAAGATTCTGCACGAAATCACTTCAAAGGGTCTCGAGCCTCTGACGTCTTTGGTTCGCCGCAGCTCGCTCGAAGACGTATTTTTGCGCCTAACCGGCAGAACTTTGGTTGACTAATGTCAACGATCAACACCTCGAAGGCACCGGTGGACGCATCGACTTGGATCGGCGCGGTCAAGCTGGTTGACATGGGTCGAGCTAAGCGCTGGGGTGCTTGGTATGTCGCCGAATATCGCCTGCGCAACATGGGCAAATGGTGGCAGGCCATCATCGCTTTTGGCATTGGCAACCCTGTTTTGTATCTGGTTTCGATTGGCCTAGGCATTGGTGCACTTATTACCAAGAGCACTGGCGGCGCCGGCATCGACGGCGTTAGCTACCTAGAGTTTTTGGCACCGGCACTACTCGCAACCGCATGCATTCAAGCTGCGATGGATGAAACAAGTTTTCCGGTGCTAGAAGGTTTCACCTGGACTCGCTACCTCTATGCAATGAACGCCACCTCGCTGCGTGGCTCGCAAATTACCGGCGGCATCATGATTGCCTCATTCATTCGCTGTGTCGCGACAGCGCTAATGTATGGAGGCATTCTCGTTGCTTTCAACGCAATCGACGTTGCCCACCTGCCAGCTTTAGCTTTTGCTTCTATTTTTGCCGGCATGGGATTTGCGGCTGTGATGATGGCGATGGCGTCATTTGTTAAAGATGATGACGGCTTCTTTGCGATCGTCGGCCGCTTCATCATTGCACCGATGTTTATGTTCAGTGGCACGTTTTATCCGATTGAAAATACCCCGATTTATTTGCAGTGGATCGGGTGGATCTCACCACTCTGGCACTCAACAAATTTAGGTCGAAACTTGAGCTATGGTCACGAAGTCGCACCTTGGCTATTAGCTATTCACTTTGCCTACTTGGCTTCGCTCTATTACATCGGGTTCAAAGTTGCTGCCCGCCAGTTTGCAAAGAGGTTAGCTGAATGAGTTTGCAGGGTTTGGTCGCCGAGACCGCTGTTTCAATTGCCGAGCGTCGTGCCAAGCGCGCTGGTTCGGGTTTTTATGCGGGTCGTCAGCGCACGATTCTTGAGCGCTCATACATGGCTCTCAAATCATCATCGTGGATGGTCGTGCTTTCAGGTTTCGTTGAGCCGGTGTTCTATTTAGCAGCGTTTGGCTTTGGTGTTGGCCAATTGATTACAGGCATGACCGATGGCAACGGCAACCCGGTTAGCTATGGCGCATATATCGCTCCGGCTTTGCTTGCCACCAGCGCAATGAACGGCGCAATTTATGACAGCACGTGGAACGTTTTCTTCAAAATGCATTTCGCGAAACTTTATGAAGGCATGATGTCAACCTCGCTTGGTGCCTTAGATGTGGCACTTGGTGAAATCGGCTGGGCTTTGCTTCGTGGTCTCGCCTATGCGATTGGCTTTATGACAGTGATGATTCCGCTGGGTCTCGTGCCTTCAGCTTGGGGTTTGCTTTCGGTGCCGGCAGCGGTTTTGGTTGCCTTTGGTTTTGCCTCGTTCGGCATGGCAGTTACCAGTTATATCAAGTCGTTTCACGGCATGAACTGGATCAACTTTATTTTGCTGCCGATGTTTCTGTTTAGCGGCACGTTTTATCCGCTGTCGGTTTACCCGCAGTGGCTTCAGGTAATCATTCAGGCCATGCCACTTTGGCAGGGCGTTGACCTGATGCGCAATCTCAACTTCGGAACTTTCAACGCAAACATGATTGGCGAAGTTGCCTACTTTGTCGTGATGATTGCCATCGGGCTCTTTTTCACTACGAAGCGACTCACAGCGCTCTTCATGCGCTAGGGCGAGCTGTAATCGCCAAGCCGGTTATCGGCGGCATTCGCCAAACCTGTTAATTTGCCCAAAAAGTTAGCCTGACCTAACCAATTGTGCTCGCTGAGGTTAAACTTAAGCTCTAGCACTGCATAACTTAATTCGAGGATGAAAAATGCGTAAAGGCTTTCTAACTGGCCTGTTGGCTACTGCGGCAGTATTGACTGCAACTTCGGGGGCATTTGCAACCGAGCCACTTCAGACATATGTAATCACCACATCGAAGGCATCTTTTGCCTCGGTTGATGGCAAAATCGGCGCTCTCGGCGGCGTAACTTCTCAGCGTTGGGGAGCGATTCACGGCTTTAGCGCTCGTCTAACCGCAACCGAAGCTTCGGCTTTGGCGGGCACCGCAGGTGTTACTTCGATTGCGCTTGACCAGGTCGCGCACATTGAAGCGAGTCAGACGCCGACTCCGTCTTGGGGCCTCGACCGCACCGACCAGACCGCTCTGCCGCTAGACAACTCGTTTAGCTACCCAGACACTGCTGGTGCTGGTGTGCGCGTATACATCGTTGACACTGGTGTTCAGGGCAACAACCCTGACTTTGCCGGTCGCATGGCCACAGGCATCGACGAGGTTACTGCAAACGGCAACCCAGCTGTTGACTGCCACGGTCACGGCACACACACTGCGGGCACCGCTGCTGGTTCGACCTATGGCATTGCAAAGTTTGCAACCATCGTTCCTGTTCGCGTGCTTGACTGCACCGGTTCGGGTTCAATGACCGGCATCATCGCCGGTTTGAACTGGATCGCCGCTAACAACCCAGTCGGCACTCCAGCAGTTGTGAGCATGAGCCTTGGCGGTGGCGTTTATGCACCGCTAAACGCAGCAATCGCATCACTTGCAGCGAGCAACATCATCAGTGTTGTTGCAGCTGGTAACAGCAACGCAGATGCTTGCACCTCGTCACCTTCAAGCGAACCTACCGCAATCACCGTGGGCGCAACCGACACCAACGATGCTCGCGCTTCGTTCTCTAACTACGGCAGCTGCGTTGACATTTTTGCACCCGGTGTGAACATCGTCTCTGACCTAAACAGTGCAGCCGGCGGTTCGCAAACTATGAGCGGAACCTCAATGGCAACGCCTCACGTTTCTGGTGCAGTGGCCGAGTATCTCTCACTCAACCCAACCGCAACAACAGCTCAGGTAACAGCTGCGCTTCGTGGTGGCGCTGTCGCAGGTGTTGTTACCAACTCATTGACACCAAATGCGAACTACCTGTTGAACACCAAGTTCATCAACGACCTTGCAACACCTGCAACCGCAGCTCCTGACGCGCCAACTGGTTTGGCAACGGGCGCAGTCGCAAACACAACCGTTGCACTTTCATGGGTTGCACCAGCTAACACCAACAACAACCCGGCGACCAGCTACCTTGTTGAATACAAGCCAT
>CANFKN010000155.1 GCA_947447385.1 Microbacteriaceae bacterium | reverse complement strand
GCTTTGGTGCGGCTTGAGTTCATTCAGTGGCAGTGGGCTGCCGTTCGTCAGACTCGAAGGCTGCGCGGCTTTGCCGAGGGGCGCGGGCCGGTTGCTCGCACTCGAGAGTTTGCGGGCAGCTTGTTTGCCTTGCTCGTTGGGGCGCTGCGAAGTGCAGGTGATCTGGCTGTCGCAATGCAGGCTAGAGGCTTTGGTGAAGACACCGCTAAGCGTCGAACCTGGGTGAAGTTTTAGCGGTCGCTAGCGTGAATCTTGCGTGGCTTATTAGCCGACCGAACCGCCGTGGTGCGCTTTAGTTAGGTCATGAGTGCAAGCCTTGTTGGCTTCATCGCCGGCGCAGTCGTTGCAAAGCAAAATTAGGTTTCGGCAGGCCAGGTTCGCGCAGTTATAAAACTTGCTGGTCAAACCGTGGCAGTGCTCGCATTCGCCAATTGGCTTCGTGTCTTCGGTGAAGTCAACGTTCATGCGCTTATCGAAAACATAGAGCGAGCCCTCCCAAAGGCCCTTGTCACCAAACTTCTCGCCATAGCGAACGATGCCGCCTTCGATCTGATAAACCTCTTTGAAGCCGCGGTTAATCATCACCGATGACAAAATTTCACAACGGATGCCACCAGTGCAGTAGGTGACGATTGGCTTGTCTTTGAGGTGGTCATATTTGCCACTTTCAAACTCGGCCACAAAGTCACGGGTGGTTTCAACGTCAGGCACGATTGCGTTCTTGAACTTGCCAATGCGCGCCTCGAATGCGTTGCGACCGTCGAAGAACACAACATCGTCACCGCGCTCGGCAACTAGCTGGTTAACCTGATTTGGCTTAAGGTGAATGCCACCGCCGACCACGCCTTTGCGGTCAACTACAAGTTCTTCTGGCGCGCCGAAAGTCACAATCTCATCGCGAACGCGAACTCTTAGGCGCGGAAAATCGTCGCCGAGGCCGTCTGACCATTTGAAGTCAATTTTGCGAAAACCAGGATATTCCTTAGTGGCACGAACATATTTCTTTAGCGCCGACATGTCGCCACCAAGGGTGCCGTTGATGCCGTGCTTAGAAATCAGAATGCGGCCCTTGAGGCCTAAGCTCTCGCAAAGGTTCTTCTGCCAAAGGCGCACAGCCTCTGGGTCGCTTAGCGGGGCGAAGCCATAATAAAGAATAATTTTTTGTAGTTCCACGGTCAGAATTCTACCGCTGATGGGTTTTCGGCGAAATAGCAACCACGAGCTGGCAATTATCTGCCTAGGATGTTTGTTATGACTGCTCAAACCAACGACGCTTTTGAAGCTTTTGACCCAGAATTTCGCCCGCAAGATGATCTATTTAGGCACGTCAATGGCGTGTGGCTAAAGAACTACGAGATTGAAGCCGATAAGTCTTCTCAAGGTAGCTTCAATCACCTTGCCGATGCTGCCGAACTAGCGGTTCGTGAGATTCTCGAAGATTCTGCCGCAAACCCTCAGCCGGGTGCTAGCCAAAAAATTGGCGACCTTTTCTCGGCTTTTCTTGATGAAGCTCGCGCCGATGAACTTGGCATCGCCCCAATTGCCGCTGACCTAAATCTGATCAAATCGGCCACCTCAATAGACGACATCACTATGCTGCTCGGTGAATATGAACGTCACGGCTATTCGGGTCTCTTCGGCGGCTATGTCGATAACGACCCTGGCAATCCTGAGCGTTACATCTTTCACCTATTGCAGGGCGGCTTGGGTCTGCCTGACGAAGAGTATTACCGCGACGCGAAGCATGCTGAGATTCGCGACGCTTATATTCCGTTTTTATCGCAGCTGTTTGGTTTCGCCGGCTATGCCCCAGCCGACGCAGATGCAGCAGCGCAGAAGGTTATGGCCTTTGAGACCAAACTGGCCTCGCACCACTGGACAACCGTGGATTCTCGCGATGCTGAGAAGACATACAACCTTTGCGTTGCCTCGCACCTAACCGGGCTGACCCCAACCTTTGACTGGTCGCTCTGGTTGAAGGGCGCTGGCCTTGACGCCAAGGTTCTTGAAGAAACCGTTGTCATGATGCCGAGCTTCTTCGAGGGCATCTCGAGCGTTTATAACAACGAAAACCTTGATGCAATCAAGGCCTGGATGGTCACTCGCGTGATCAACTCAATGGCGCCTTACCTTCACAAAGAACTTGTGAACGCTCGTTTTGAGTTCTATGGCAAAAAGCTAACCGGCACCCCAGAGTTGCGTGCTCGGTGGAAGCGCGCGGTAGCACTCGTCGAAGGTTCGCTGGGCGAAGCTATCGGTGAAGTTTATGTTCAGAAGCACTACCCGGTTGAAGCTAAAGCCAAAATGGATGTTTTGGTCAGCTGGCTAATCGAGGCTTATCGCGAAAGTATCACGAATTTGGAATGGATGTCTCCTGAGACAAAAACCAAAGCACTCGTGAAGCTCGACAAGTTTGACACTCAGATTGGTTACCCAAAGAAGTGGCGTGATTATTCGTCGCTTGAGGTTGACCGTCATGACCTCTGCGGCAACGTTCGTCGAGTTTCAGAGTTCGTGCTAAAGCGCGAGCTTTCAAAAATCGGCAAGCCAATCGATCGCGACGAGTGGTTCATGACACCGCAGACGGTGAACGCCTATTACAACCCTGGCTTCAACCAGATCGTGTTCCCAGCAGCAATCTTGCAGCACCCGTTCTTTGAACTTGGCGCTGACGATGCTCAAAACTTCGGTGCGATTGGCGCTGTCATCGGCCACGAAATCGGTCACGGCTTTGACGACCAGGGTTCGAAATATGACGGTGACGGAAAACTCGAAAGCTGGTGGACAGACGCCGACCGTGAGGCTTTTGAAAAGCGCACCGGCAAGCTGATTGACCAATACAACGCTCTTTCACCGATGCAACTCAGCGATGAGCACAAAGTCAACGGCGCTTTCACCATCGGCGAAAACATCGGCGACCTTGGCGGCGTCGGCATTGCATACAAGGCCTATCAAATGTCACTTGGCGACAAAGCGTCACCAATCATTGACGGCCTTACCGGTTCGCAGCGCTTCTTCTTGGCTTATTCACGCGCTTGGCGTTACAAGAACCGCGATGAGCTTATGATTCAGCGCTTGACCACCGACCCTCACTCGCCTGCCGAGTTTAGAGTCAACCAAATCGTTCGCAACGTTGATGCTTTCTATGAGGCTTTCGACGTCAAGCCAACCGATGACATGTGGCTCGACCCTGCCGACCGCGTTGTGATTTGGTAATCACCAGCCGATGAACCTTTGGCTGCGGTTGCTTTGGGCGACTTTTAGTTGGCGCTTTCGTTCGCGACTGACTATGAACCAAGTTGGCATTCGCAGCTTTAGGGTTTGGCCGACCGACCTTGACGTTTTCAATCATATGAACAACGGCAAGTTTCTGACGCTTCAAGATTTAGGCCGGCTCGATTTGATGCGTCGGTCTGGTGCTTGG
>CANFKN010000154.1 GCA_947447385.1 Microbacteriaceae bacterium | reverse complement strand
CTGGTTCGCGTCATGGTTGAGGCTGCCGACGAAGGCACCGCACAATCTTGGGCTGACCGCATTGCTCGCGTGGTTGAGCGACGACTCGCGCTATAGCCCTCTAGCCTCGTCTAAAGCTCCAAGCGCGCTCTAAATCTTGCGCAGCAACACGCTCTCGACGGCGTGATTAGCGCCCTTCTTCAAAACTAGAGTGGCGCGAGCGCGCGTCGGCAAAATATTTTCAATCAGATTTGGCAGGTTAATGGTTTGCCAAATTTCTTTAGCTCGGTCGAGCGCCTTTTCAACAGGCATCTCGGCGTAGCGGTGAAAATAAGAGGCTGGGTTTGTGAAGGCTGATTCGCGCAGTTGATAGAAGCGGCTCAAGAACCACTCGGTGATATTGCTAGTGTCTGCATCGACATAGATCTTGATGTCAAAGAAGTCACTCAGTGCAACGTCTTGGCCCGGGCCGGCCGGCTGCAAAACGTTTAGCCCTTCAACAATCAGAACGTCTGGGCGGCGAACTTCAACGCGTTCACCCGGCACGATGTCATAGCTGAGGTGTGAATACACCGGCGCAGATACAACCTCAACACCGCTCTTCACATCGGCAACAAATTTCAAGAGTGCTAAGCGGTCATAACTCTCTGGGAACCCCTTGCGAGCCATGAGCCCGCGACGTTCGAGTTCGGCGTTTGGGTGCAAGAAGCCATCCGTCGTAATTAATTCCACCGACGGTGTGCCCGGCCAGCGCTTCAAGAGTTCGCGCAACAGACGCGCGACGGTTGACTTGCCAACGGCCACAGACCCGGCCACGCCAATCACAAAAGGTGTCTGGCGGGCACGTTCGCCCATGAAGGCAGAGGTTGCGCGGTGCAGTGCGCCAGCCTCAGAGGCATACAGGTTTAACAGGCGGCTGAGCGGCAAATAAACCTCGGCAACTTCGGCAATGTCGGTGCGATCGCCGAGGCCACGAATCTGGTCAATCTCGTTTTGAGTCAATGGCAGGTCGGTGCTTCGACCTAGTTCTGCCCAGTCGGCTCGCTTGATTTCGACAAATGGACTCAGGTCGGCGCTCATAATGCCTAATTCTGCCGTAAATTATTAGTTATGTGCGGAATCGTTGGCTATGTGGGCCCAAAGTCAACCCTTGATGTTTTGCTCGGCGGTTTGCGCAGACTCGAATATCGCGGTTATGACAGCGCGGGCGTCAGTGTTATTGACCCTGCCGAAGGGCTTTTGACCCGCAAGAAGGCGGGCAAACTCGACGCGCTTATTAATGAAGTGACCGAGCATCCGTTGCCTATTGCTCACATCGGCATTGGCCACACGCGTTGGGCGACCCACGGCGCGCCGACTGACGGCAACGCCCACCCGCACCTTGGCGGCCCGCACCAAAAACTTGCGCTGATTCACAATGGCATTATCGAAAACTTTGCTGAGCTCAAGGCCGAGCTCACCGCGGCTGGCACGCGCTTTAGCAGCGAGACCGACACTGAGGTTGCGGCTCACTTGGTGGCGCGCGAGTTTGAGGCAACTGGTGATTTGCCAAAGGCGTTTGCCAATGTGGTCAATCGCCTGCACGGTGCTTTCACGATTTTGGTTATTCACGAGGATGCCCCCGATGTGGTGCTCGCTGCCCGCCGCAACGCGCCGTTGGTAATCGGCCTCGGTGACGGCGAAAACTTCTTGGGCAGCGACGTTGCTGCTTTTGTTGAGCACACCAAGCGCGCAATCAGCGTTGGCCAAGACCAGATTGTGACGCTGCGTCGCGACTCGGTTGAGGTTCACACCTTTGCTGGCGAAAAAGTTGAGCTCGAAGAATTTTTAGTTGACTGGGATGCCTCTGCTGCGAGCAAAGGCGGCTGGTCAAGCTTTATGGCGAAAGAGATCGCTGACCAGCCTCAGGCGGTTGCTGACACTTTGATGGGTCGCCTTTCGAGCGATGGCATTGTGACCTTGAGTGAAATCGATGGTCTTAGCCAGGCTGACATTCGCGCTCTTGACCGCATTGTGATTGTGGCTTGCGGCACTGCTGCTTATGCGGGCGACATCGCGAAGTATGCGATTGAAAAGTGGGCTCGAGTGCCTGTGCAGGTTGAGCTTTCGCACGAGTTTAGATATCGAGACCCGATCATCACGCCGAACACTTTGGTTGTGGCGATTAGTCAGTCGGGTGAAACTATGGACACCCTCATGGCCACTCGCTATGCAGCAGAACGCGGTGCCAAGGTGCTTGCGATTTGTAACACCCAAGGCGCAACGTTGGCGCGCGAGAGCGACGCGGTGATTTACACCCACGCGGGCCCTGAGGTTGCCGTGGCTTCGACTAAAGCTTTGGTAGCCCAGATCACTGCGGGTTGTTTGCTCGCGTTGTTCATGGCCCAGCAGCGAGCCACGCTAACCTCGCAAGCCGCCGGTGAACTTGGTCGCGAGCTTCTCACACTGCCTGCAAAAGTGAGCTCAGTTCTGGAACGCCTTGACGCGGTTGCTGAACTGGGCCACGCAATGGCAGATGCCAAGTCGGTGCTTTTCTTGGGTCGCAATGTTGGCTACCCGGTTGCGATGGAGGGCGCACTCAAGCTCAAAGAGTTGGCTTACATTCACGCTGAGGGGTTTGCTGCTGGCGAGCTGAAGCATGGCCCGATTGCCCTGATCGAAACCGGTCAGCCGGTAATCGTGATTGTGCCTAGCCCACGCGATGCCGAAACTTTGCACCCTAAGGTGATTTCAAACATCCAAGAAATTCGTGCCCGCGGTGCCATTGTGATTGCAATCGCTGAAGATGGCGATGAGCTCGTTAGTCAGTTTGCCGAGCATGTGATTTTTGTTCCGCAGTGCGAGCCGATGTTGGCGCCGATTCTCACGGTGATTCCGCTGCAGCGTTTTGCGCTCGAACTTTCAACTGCCAAGGGTCTCGATGTTGACCAGCCGCGAAACCTAGCCAAGTCGGTCACGGTCGAATAATGGCAACTCGCATTCTTGGCGTCGGCGTCGATTTGGTTGATATCAGCCGTTTTGAACGCGCCTTGAATCGCGCACCTCGTTTGGCCGAGCGTTTGTTCACCGAAAACGAAGCCCAAGCTTCGACTCGCACTTTGGCGGGTCGTTTTGCGGCTAAAGAAGCTTTGGTCAAGGCACTCGGTGGCCCAACTGGTCTTCGCTGGAGCGAACTGCAGGTTTCAAAAAATGCTGCTGGTCGCCCGGTCTTTTTGGCTAGCGGCCAGTCGGCTGTGACTCTGGCGCAGGCTGGGGTGGTTCGCTTGCAACTTTCGATTAGCCACGATGGCGGCATGGCTTGTGCTTTTGTGGTTGCTGAGGCTCGCGATGAGTGAGGCTGCACGCCCAATGCGCGTGCTTGAAATCAACTTAGATGCTGTCGCAGCCAACCTCGCGACGATGCGAGTGCGAACTAGCGGCGCGAAGGTGATGGCTGTGGTTAAGGCTGAAGCCTATGGCCACGGAATGGTTGAGGTGGCCCGTCGCCTTGAAGCTGAGTCGGTTGATTATCTTGG
>CANFKN010000153.1 GCA_947447385.1 Microbacteriaceae bacterium | reverse complement strand
TCAACTCTCGTGATGTTGGTTGCGTTTGGCATCTCGTTCTTCGTGAAAGAGATCGCTCTGCGCTCAGTTTCTGGTGTGCAGGCAAATGCCGAAGCAGCAGCCGAAGCTCAAGCCGAAGCAAAGATCGCGGCTCTGGGCTAACACCTAGAGTTTCAAATCGAGCGGCTAGTCGCCAAGCTCAATCAGTTCAAAGCTGATTTGGGCCGCGGCTAGTCGCTCTTTTATTACCGCGATCGACTCGGGGTTTTTGTCGGCGGTGATGAAGTTTCTCTCGAGGCTGGCAGCTGCTACCGCAGTGGTGCCAGAGCCACCAAAGAAGTCGAGCACTGTGTCGCCCGGCTTTGAGCTTGCCTGAATGATTCGACGCAAAATGCCGAGCGGCTTTTGGGTTGGGTAGCCAGTTTTCTCTTTGCCGGTCGGCGAGACGATGGTGTGCCACCATACATCTGTCGGCAGTTTGCCGAGGGCAACTTTTTCAGCGGTTACTAGACCCGGCGCCATATAAGGTTCGCGGTCAACGGCTTTTGAATCGAAGTAATAGCTCGAAGGGTTTTTCACATAAACCAAAATGGTGTCGTGTTTGGCTGGCCAGCGCGACTTTGATTTGCCTCCATAGTCGTAGGCCCAGATGATTTCATTCAAGAAGCATTCACGGCCAAACAGTGCATCGAGCAGAACCTTGGCATAGTGAGCTTCGCGATAATCCAAGTGCAAATAAAGCGTGCCGGTGCCTTTGAGAATGCGCCAAGCGTGTTCGAGGCGAGGCTCAAGAAAAGCCCAATAGTCTGCAAACTCGTCGTCATAGCTCAACATGGTTTCGCGCACGGTCTCATAGCGCTGACCCTTGAAACCGAGGCGGTTGCCGGTTTCGCTGCGCTTTGTAGTTGTTGCCCCGCGGCTCTGCACTCGACCCGTGTTAAAAGGCGGGTCGATATAAATCAGTTGAACCGATTCGTCTGGCAGCTGTGCCAACAGCTTTAGGTTGTCGCCGACATAGAGGCGACCCGCATTGGTTGACATAGCCATAAGTTTAACGTTCATTTTGTGAGCTCCACAGCCTAGATAACTGGCCTCGGAGCATAATAGATTCATGACCAGCACGAAGATTGCCGAAACCACTGCAAGCACTGGCGAGACCACTCGCGTTTTTCACAACGAAGATCTCAAGCGTTATGAAATTTGGCTAGACGAGTCAAAGGTCGGTCACGCTGACTATTCGGTTCGCCCCGGCGAGATTCACTTTGTGCACACCGAGGTTGACCCAGCACAGCAGGGCAAAAACCTCGCAGCTATTTTGATGCGAGAAACCATCGAAAACGTGCGCGAAGCGGGCAGCACAAAGGTTGTTCCAGTTTGTTCATATGTGGTGCGCTACATGGAGCGCCACCCTGAAACCCACGACCTGCTGCTAAACCCAATCGAAGATGCAGTTGCTGCTTGCCGCATCGACACTAAAAAGTTTGGCTAACAAGTCTAGTTTTTGCCGCTGGCAACTACCCCGTCAAGCCATGAGACTAGGTCTGCAATGACCTCGTCTTGGTTAGTTTCGTTATAAACCTCGTGGCGGGCTCCGTGATAAACCACGATTGACACGTCACTCACCTTGGCACGATTGCGATATGAGTTGGCCAATGCTTTCACGCCTCGCTCGCCACCGCATGGGTCTTCACTGCCCACGAGCAGCAAAATCGGCAAATCAGAGCGAACCTTGCGGCTTGGAATGCCAAAAATCTTCGGCGCACCATCTTTGAGGGCGCCCGGGTCAATGCCCACAAAAGCGAAGCAGAGCGGGTCAGCATTGAAAGCCTGGCCGATTTCGTGATTGCGACTAAGCCATTCATTGCCCGAGGCGTTTGGGGTGTTTGCCCATTTCTTGTTGAAGCCGCTGGTGACCATGTAGCCCGGAATCACAAGCGAGCTGCCCGAGAGCGCCATTGCCGCATAGTCAGCTGATCGCTTGTTGATGATTTTCTGCGAGATGTAACTGCCAAAACTGTGGCCAACGAGCAACACCGGCAAACCTGGGTTTTCTCGGCGTGCGATGTCGCCAAGTTCACTCACCTGAGCAAAGACGCCGTTCATGCCGCCAGGGCCAAGGCGGCCGAGCTTATTAGTGAGGCCGTTGCGCATCATGTTTTGACCGGTGACACCGTGACCGCGGTGGTCGTCGGCATAGACGCTGTAACCTGCACGGTTTAGAGCGGCGGCGACGTGGTCATAGCGGCGAACGTGCTCGCCGACACCGTGAACTAACTGCACGATTGCTTTAGGGGCGGCAACCGGCCACTCAAAATATGTGATCTCAACGCCATAAGAGTCGATGAAGGTTTTCTGCAGCGGCAAGGTTGTCATGCCATTAGGTTAGTCAGGCTTCGCGCGTAATTTCTACTGAAACAAATAATTCCGATGTGGTCGAACCAGCATAAACACCGCGCAATGGAGCAACGTCGTCATAGTCGCGACCGCGCGCCACGACAACGTGGCGGTCTTCGATGAACACGTCGTTGGTCGGGTCAAACGCAACCCAGCTGCCAGCATAAAACTCAACCCAAGCGTGTGATTCGCCGGTAACTTTCGCACCAATCTCGGGTTCAAGACTCGGATGCAAATAACCGCTCACATACCTCGCAGGAATTCCCACGGCGCGAAGAGCGCCCAACGCAAGGTGCGTGAAGTCTTGGCACACACCGAGCTTCTTTGACCAGGCTTCGGTCGCTATCGAGTGCACACCAGTTTCGCCGTGCAGATAGGTCATCTTGCCATGAATGAACTTCATGATTGCGATTGCTGTTTCATATGGGCTGAAATCTGCCGCGTGTTTCTTCGCATTCTTTGCAAGTTCTGCCGGTGGGTTGGTGCGTTTTGTCATTCCCACAGCATCGGTGAGCTCAAGCGATGAGGCGATTGCGGCCGGCAGGGAATCCCATTTGAAATCAATGTTGGCAAGTGTGGTTTGGTGATCGCTTGGGCGCAACTCAACCAAACTCGTTGACGTGATCGTGAGTTCGCCGTGCGGTTCGAGCACCTCGAAAAACACGGTTCTTGTGCCAAAGTAATCGGCATATTCGTGGCTTGAACCACCTGGAGAAATGTCGAGCTTGCCCGAAAACACCAGCTGGGTTTCGTCGCGCGCAGGCAGCATTCGAGCCTCGTTGTAACTCGTCACGACGGTGCCCGAATAGTTGAAGCCGGTCGTGTGAACGATGCGATAGCGCTTCATAGCACCTCACCCACCCAAACTGGCGCGGCGTTGACGGGAAAATACCTGTTGCGAATCGACTCAGAAATCTCGCCGATGCCCTGCTGCAAGCTGACCATTTCAGCGGTCAAATTCGCGAGAATCTCTGGAGCCGAGCGATATTCCAAGTTCGTGCGAATCTGCCCGAGTTGACGCAGTGCTGCGTCGCTCACGCCGACGCGGTCTGTGGTTGGCGCAAGGTCTGCGAGGCAGTTTTCGGCGCGGGTTATTGCAAAGATCACGCTGCGCGGAAAAATTCG
>CANFKN010000152.1 GCA_947447385.1 Microbacteriaceae bacterium | reverse complement strand
TGGCATGTCGACTACAACCAGCGCCCGCTTGGCGGCACTAGCAACGGCGCGAGCGAAAGGAAGCATTTCATCGACCGTAATAGGTAGCGTGCTGGAGTATCCGAGTGCATTATCAGCAGCTGAATCGCCAACCAATAAAACTTCAATACCTGCCTCGTCAAAGATGCCCGCTGTCAAGTGGTCATAGCTGGTCAGGCAAGAGAACTTTTGACCCGCTATTTTGAGCTCGCGCAAAGTTGAGGTGCGAACCTTTTTTGGAGTCAAATCGTTGGTCACTAGTTGCGCTTCCAGGCGTCTGCTTCGATTTCAACCAGCATCGCAGGGTTAACAAACTTGATGCCCGCTAACAAAACTAAGGCCGGGCGAATGTCACCAAACACTTTGCCATGAGCTTCACCCACTGCGTCGAGGTCTGACTCATTAGAAACATACACGCGAGTTCGAACAACATCTTCGATCGAATAGTCCACCTGAGCCAGAGCCTGCGCGATGACATCGAGCGCAACTAACGTTTGGTTGTAGGCGTCGCCTTCGTGCTGCAGAACGCCGCCCACAGTCGCGGTTGAACCAGAAACGTGCACGTAGTCACCTGCAACGACGGCACGTGAATAGCCAATCTTGCCCTCCCAAGGACCACCACTTGAAATCAACTTATCTGCAGCCATTTTGGCGCCTTTCTATTTGCCCTCTTCAGGGAACTTATTAGTGCGATTTGAAACGATTCGTTATTGGCAACCTACGGTCGCGCCCAAAAGCCATACCTGAAATTTTAGGCCCGATTGCCCCCTGCCGGCGCTTCCATTCGGCGCGATCGACCAAAGCAATAACTCGGCTTACGGTTGCCGGGTCGAAACCAGCCTCGATAAGTTGGCTGGCACTTCGGTGCTTGTTTATATACAGTTCAAGCATTTCGTCAAGCACATCATATTCGGGCAGGCTATCTTGATCTACTTGGCCTGGACGCAGTTCGGCAGATGGCGGCTTGGTGATTGAACTCTCAGGAATCGGTTGCACCTCGCCAGCTTTGGTTGCCTGTTCATTTCGCCAGCGCGCCAATTGCCAAACCATGGTTTTCGGCACATCTTTGATGGGTGCGAACCCGCCCACTGAGTCACCATAAATCGTGCTGTAACCCACGGCCAACTCGGTTTTATTACCAGTGGTGAGGGTTAGATGACCTTCTGCGTTACTAAGACCCATCAAAATCACACCGCGGATGCGCGCCTGCAAGTTCTCGGCCGCTAAATCTGCGAGTTGCAATTGCCCTTGAAACGATTGAAAGAAATTCTCAATCGCTTCAGTGCGAATCGGGATTTCGAGCCGGTTTGCGAGATCTTCAGCGTCGGTAATCGAGCCATCACTTGAGTACCTACTCGGCATTGCCACGCCGAAAACCGCGTCACTTCCTATGGCATCGCGAGCGATCGCCGCGCATACAGCACTGTCGATTCCACCGCTCAGGCCGAGAATTACTGATTTGAAACCGTTTTTCTCAACGTAGTCGCGAAGCCCTAAAACTAAAGCGTGCCAAACCGATTCAATTTCGCTGGCCGGGTGCAACCTCGGGGGAGTGATCTGCTTGATAACGCCATCAGTCCTGATATCGAGCAAGACGAGGTCGCTCTTGAAGCTTTCGGCTCTGGCAACTTCGTTGCCTTGTCGATCAACCGCAAAGCTGTCTCCGTCGAAAACTAAATCGTCTTGCCCACCAACCAAATTCACATAAACCGCTGCACAGTTGTGGGTTTTTGCCAAGTGCTGAACTAGTTCAACTCTGCGCGCTATCTTGTCGAGTTCAAAGGGCGAGCCGTTGAGAATTAGAGTGACATCGGTGCCGGCCTCGCCAATTTTTGCCACCGGGCCACCGTCTTGCCAGATGTCTTCGCAGATTACGGTTGAAAACCGCAAACCACAGTGGTCAAAGCTGAGCAATTCATCGCCAGGCACAAAGTTGCGATATTCGTCGAAGACTGAATAGTTCGGCAGGTGGTGTTTAGCGTAGTTGCCCACAACTTTGCCACCAAGAAGAACCGATGCAGTGTTCTGAGCAATTGACCATTCGTGCTCGCCTGCGTCAGGGTCGCCAGGTGCGATTGCACGTGGGTGCCCAACCACCACTGCTACTTCACCAAGGCCAAAGTTGTTGATTCGCTCGGCAAGGCTTTTGATCGCATTGCTAGCTTCTGCGAGAAACTCTGGTCTTGCACTCAGATCTTCGATTGGGTAGCCGCTCAAGGCCATCTCACCAAAAACTACAAGGTTTGCACCCTGCGCAGCTGCATCACAAACAACGGTGAAAATCTGTTCAGAATTGCCAGCTATGTCTCCAACCGTTGGATTGGTTTGGGCGAGTGCAAGGCGAACGTTTGGCATAACCATTAGCCTAGTATCAGCAGAAGAAAGGCAACATCTGATGGACAAACAAACTGATTTCGTCTTGCGCACAATTGAAGAGCGCGGTGTCAAATTCATTCGCCTTTGGTTCACTGACGTTGCGGGCACTTTGAAATCTGTTGCAATCGCTCCAGCTGAGGTTGAGGGTGCCTTCGCCGAGGGCTTGGGTTTCGACGGTTCGGCCATTGAAGGCCTTGCACGCACCTATGAGGCCGATATGCTAGCTCAGCCAGACCCAAGCACATTTCAGATTCTTCCATGGCGCGGCGAAATTGACCCAACCGCAAGGATGTTCTGCGATATTCAGACGCCTGATGGTCTGCCTGCCGCAGCTGACCCACGCAACGTGCTCCGTCGCGCCTTGGCAAAGGCTAGCGATAAGGGTTTCTCGTTCTACATTCACCCTGAAATTGAGTTTTATCTTCTAAAATCTGCTGAGTTTGGCCCTGAAGGACCGGTTCCTGTTGACAACGCTGGCTATTTCGATAACGTCCCTGGCGGAACCGCTCACGATTTCAGACGTCGCGCGGTAACAATGCTCGAACAGCTTGGAATTTCTGTCGAGTTCAGTCACCACGAAGGTGGCCCTGGTCAGAACGAAATCGACCTGCGTTACGCTGACGCTCTAACAATGGCCGACAACATCATGACCTTCAGAACTGTAATCAAAGAGGTGGCGATTGAGCAGGGTGTTTATGCAACATTCATGCCGAAGCCGTTTAGCGAGCACCCAGGTTCGGGCATGCACACCCACATGAGCCTGTTCGAAGGCGACACCAACGCGTTCTTCGATGCTGGTCAGCAGTACCACCTTTCTAAGACTGCCAAACACTTCATGGCGGGTCTTCTTCGCCACGCTCCAGAGATCACGGCAGTTACCAACCAATACGTGAACTCATACAAGCGCCTTTGGGGTGGCGGCGAAGCACCAAGTTTTGTCTGCTGGGGTCACAACAACCGAAGTGCACTGCTACGCGTGCCGCTCTACAAGCCATCTAAGGGCCAAAGTTCACGCATCGAGTACCGAGCAATTGACAGTGCCGCTAACCCCTATTTGGCTTATGCGCTCATTCTTGCCGCGGGCATGAAGGGCATCGAAGAAGAGCTG
>CANFKN010000151.1 GCA_947447385.1 Microbacteriaceae bacterium | reverse complement strand
CGCCAGCAACTGCAACTGCGAGCACTGCCTTAAGAGCAGTGCGACGGGTAGTTGTAAATGACATGATTGCCTTTCAAAAGGGGTTATGACATCAACTCTGCTAAATGATTTAGTTCAAATCAAATCTGTTTACGAAATGTTGCACGAACTTAATCTGGTCGTCGCTCCTACTTTTTCTCGCATCGATGCGTTTTGCGAAGTTCATCGAGCGCCTGAATCAACAGAACTTTATCGGCCTGCAAATCTTGGGGAACCTTTCGCAGAAGGCCGCAGTTCTGGCATAGGTATTTCAGCGCTCCATCTTTCGATTCCCGCCCAAAGTAAGTCACATGAAAAACGCTTACCGACTGTTTTGTCTCGATATCGATGTGACCGGGCACGCAATAAAAATCTGCTGACTCGGTCATGTCGTCTGCCATGAATCCGCAGTTGCAAATTGCAAAATGGTTTACCCAATAGAGCATGCGGTGCAACTGAATCTCTTGCGACTTAGCGCTGTCGCGATACCAATAAGCGCGGCCGCCAATTTTCCATTTGGCCATCCAATGAACGTCACCGGCAATTTTTGCCTCCATTTTTTCTGCCTCGCCAATCAAATCGAAGGCAGGTGCAAAATATTCGATTCCTTCTAGAACTATTCGATTTGACATTAGTTTTGCCCTGTTTGGTCAGTGTCAACATCGCAGGCGTGGATGCGACGTAGCTCGGCTAGTGCTTCCTGCGACTGCGCGTTTTCGGCTCGATGGTCAGAGATTGGGCTATCGCCTATCACGCCACAGGTTTGACAGAAATAAACGAACTTGGCTTCGCTGGCGTTTCGTTGGGGATTGTGAATGACAAAAATCGTCTGCAGGGTTTGGTTCCCAACTTGAATGTGACCTGGCGCGCTTAGCATGGCCAACAAGCCGGCGTCAGTTTCGTCATCGAATATTGGCTGCTCGAAGGCAAGGCCGCAGGTGCAAATGGTGTGCTGAGAATCGCGACCGATATAGACGCGGGCTACCGTGTGCAGCTCAATTAGTTGCTCAAGAAAGAAAGTTTCGAAGTCTGAAGAGCGTCGACCTTGCATCCAAGCGCCATACCTAGCACGCGCAGCTTCTTCGGGTGTGAGATCTGCTGATGCCTTCAACGTTGCTTGGCGTTGCTGTTCATACTTTTTGGCGACTTTGACGGTGTCTAAAATATCTGCGTCATAGCTGAACCCGTTTGCGAGTTTGACGAATTTCATGTGATGCCCATTCTGGGGCGTGCCCCATCGATTTGCCACTGGCTGTTGCCAGGGCCGCATCTTCACCTAGGGCACCTTGCCGATGAGGCTAAAGGTTGCCGGCCAGCTAGCTAGGGCTTATCGCTGACACTCGTGATGCAAGACAAAACAATACACGAGGGGTGTGACATTTTGTCAAGTCAAGCGACAGTATTCTATAGATGAGGGGGCAGCTCGCCATTGCGAACCTATCGCTAGGTGCCTGTTTTGAGAGTGGATATTACTTCGCACCAAAGAGACCGAGCAATCGGAGTGATTCTTGCCAGTGCCGCCGGCGACGCGCTCGGGGCGCCATATGAATTCAAGCCGCCAGTTGCAACCAGCCAACCGATTGCGATGATTGGAGGAGGCGGCTTCGGATGGGAGCCTGGCGAATGGACCGATGACACGTCGATGGCCATTGTCATTTTGGACCAGCTCGCAAAGGGAAATCGCCTTGAAGGCGAGGCTACTCAAGATGCTATCGTTACAGCTTGGCTGCGGTGGGCATCAACAGCGCCAGACGTAGGCATTCAAACGCATCGAGTGTTTCGCTACCTGAAAAAACCAACGGCAGAGGCCGCACTTAGGTCAGCCAAACAGGTGCACGACGAAACTGGTCGAACGGCTGGCAACGGTTCTTTGATGCGAACTGGGCCGGTGGCCATAGCCACACTTCTCGATGAAGCGCTTACGGCTCATAACGCCAGAGCGATAAGCGACCTAACCCACTTTGACTCCGATGCGGGCGATGCCTGCGTGCTTTGGTGCCTCGCGATTCGACACGCTGTATTGACCGGTGAGCTAGACATTCGAGTCGGCCTGCCTCACCTTTCGCCTGATGCCAGGCAACGGTGGCTTCGCCTGATTGAAGCAGCAGAAGCTGGCGAGCCGCACACTTTTGCGAATAATGGCTGGGTTGTGAGTGCCTTTCAGGCCGCTTGGTCGGCTATAAAGCTAGCCGTGGATTATGAGGCACCGTCAAACTTCTTCGACGCACAGCGGTTGAAGTTGGGTCTGGAGTTCGCCGTTAGGGCAGGCGATGACACTGATACCGTTGCCGCAATCGCTGGCAGTTTGCTAGGTGCTAAATATGGCGCCTCAGCTGTGCCTGCAAGTTGGCGTTTGCTTTTGCACGGGTGGCCAGGGTTGAGTGCAAACGACCTGACTGCAAGAGCAAACCTTGCTATTAACGGTGGGCTTGCAGATGACAGCGGCTGGCCGGGAATCGACCACTTCGATTACGCGACCTGGCACGACCGATTTGAACTTGTTCAGCATCCGCACGATTCTGGCCTGTGGCTCGGCGGCGTAGGTTCTCTGAAAAATTTGCCAACCGAGGTGACGGCTGTGGTTTCGCTCTGTCGAATCGGAACCAATGATGTTCCAGCGACTATCAACGCTCGAGCAGAGGTGATGTTGATCGACAGCGATGCGCCTAGCAAGAATTTGAACATCGACTTTATGTTTAGCGACACGGCTGCCGTGGTGAAAGAGCTGCGGGACTCGGGACACGTGGTTTTTCTGCACTGCGTGCAGGCACAATCACGCACACCGAGCGTGGCAATCACTTATTCGGTCGAACAGCTTGGCATATCATTTGACACGGCCGTGACCGACGTCAAGACCACCCTGCCGTTGTCAAGAATCAACCCATTGTTTTTGAAGCATCTTGAGCGCTTGAGATAAACTCTTATGTAACCGATGTGCACTAGCCATCTGTGCAATAAGTCCCGGTGCCGGCAAAGCCAGCTAAGGGCAAACCTAGGAGTGCAGCTAATGAACCAGCGCCCGCAAGTTAGACCCGCTACCGAAGGCTGGCGTCAGCGCCGCGATGAAACGGGTCGCCCACTTCTCGAATTCGCCGAGCCGAAGCGCGGCAAGCCGCCCGTTCATTGGGCTGATTTGAGCACCGATGAACGTGTTGCTCGCGTGAAAGAACTTGGTCTGCCGGGCTTTCGCGCCAAGCAAATCTCAACCCACTACTTCACTCACTATTCGAGTGACCCTGCGACCATGACCGACCTGCCCCAGACTGGTCGCGAAGAGCTCATTGGTGCCCTGTTGCCACCTCTTCTAACCGAGGTCAAGCGCCTTCAAACTGACAATGGCGACACCATCAAGTTTTTGTGGCGCCTGTTTGACGGCGCACTTGTCGAGTCGGTGTTGATGCGTTACCCAGGGCGCATCACGCTTTGCGTTTCTTCGCAGGCTGGCTGTGGCATGAACTGCCCGTTCTGCGCGACCGGTCAGGCTGG
>CANFKN010000150.1 GCA_947447385.1 Microbacteriaceae bacterium | reverse complement strand
CGACCCTCGCACCAAGCGGGTTCCTAAAGCCAAGGAGCTTGCCAAATGAGCCGTGAAAACAGTCAACTAATCGAAGCTAGCGCTTCGGCACAATTAGGCGTTTTTCTCGACCCAAGCCTGCCAAGCGGTGAAAACCTCGCGGGCGATTTGGCTGTTTCGACCTGTGACAGCAAGAACGTTGAGTCGCTTGTCATTGCTGAGAATGATCAGGCCAAAGCGACCGTCGATGGCTTGAATGTCGGCGAAATCAATGCGCTTTTCTCTAAGCGGGTTTTGAACGTTGATGCCCTGAGCATCGAAAGTCAAAGTTGGGCGCCAAAACATGACCCAAGCGGCGAAGCTGAGCAACACCAGAATGGCTACAACGCTCAGACTCAAACTGGTTACAACCAGGTTCACAACAATCGTGGCGGTCGAAAAAACCCAAACCAAAAGAGCAGTGAACTTATTAGACGACGACCTGAATTTATTAGAAGGCATTTGGTTATTTTGACAGATAAAGTGCAGGTGTGCGCATGACTAGCGTTTTGACAGTTGAAAACCTGTCGGTTGATTTTTGGGTCGATGGCACTTGGTATGCCGCAGTTAAGAACCTCAGCTTTGACCTTGAGTCGGGCAAAGCGCTCGCTATTGTGGGCGAGTCTGGCTCTGGCAAGAGCACGGTTGCAATGTCGCTGACCAACCTCTTGCCTCGCAACGCTCGAGTCAGCGGCAGCGTCAAACTTGGCGACAAAGACCTTTTAGGTTTAGACAACGCCTCTTTGAGACGTTACCGCGGTCGCGAAATCGCCTACATCTTTCAAGAGCCAATGACGGCACTGAACCCGGTCTATAGCGTCGGTTTTCAAATCGTTGAAACTTTGCGCAACCACTTTGACATCAGCCCGGCAGATGCCAAAGTTCGCGCAATTGAACTTTTAACAATGGTCGAGCTTCCTGACCCTGCAAACGCCTTCAACAAATATCCGCACCAGCTTTCGGGTGGTCAAAGACAACGCGCAATGATTGCGCAGGCGTTGGCCTGTGAGCCGCACTTGCTCGTCGCCGATGAACCAACTACGGCTCTCGATGTGACCGTTCAGGCAGAAATTTTGCAACTCATGCGCAACCTGCGCGGCAAAATCGACAGCGCAGTGTTGCTAATCACACACGACATGGGCGTGGTGGCAGACCTTGCCGACGACATCATTGTCATGCGTTCGGGCGATGCTGTCGAAGCCGGCAACGTGCACCAAATTTTCGGATCACCGCAACACAGCTACACCCAGCAGTTGCTGGCATCGGTTCCTAAACTCGGATTCGCTGCCAAGCGCACCGTCGATGCAGCGTCGCTGGCCAAGCCGCCTGTGCTCGAAATCAAAAACGTGTCGATTGAATACCCGAAACACGGTCGCGTGCCAGCATTCAAAGCCGTCGAAGATTTCAGCCTGTCAATCTATCCTGGTGAAATTGTTGGGCTTGTTGGCGAATCAGGTTCGGGCAAAACTACGGTTGGTCGCGCTGCAATCGGTTTATTGCCGATTTCTGAAGGCTCAATCAAAGTCGCAGGCTTCGACCTCAGCGACAAGAGTCAACTACGCCAGGTTCGCAAGCACACCGGCATCGTTTTTCAAGACCCAGCGAGCTCGCTCAACCCACGTTTGCCAATTGGCCAAAGCATTGGTGAGCCGCTGACTCTTGCTAAGGTGCTTGACCGAAATGGTGTCAATGCTCGTGTTGAGCTATTGCTCGACCAAGTTGAATTGCCGAAGAGCTATCGAAACCGTTACCCCCACGAACTCTCGGGTGGTCAGCGTCAGCGCGTCGGCATCGCGAGAGCCTTGGCGCTAAACCCTGACCTCCTGATCGCCGACGAACCTACATCGGCTCTTGACGTTTCGGTTCAGGCTCGCTTCTTAGAGCTTCTGCTCGAGCTACAAGACAACCTTAAGTTCGCCTGTTTGTTCATCAGTCACGACCTTGCTGTCGTTGATGTGTTGGCTCACCGAATTGCCGTAATGAATCACGGCAAACTCGTTGAAATCGGCGACCGCGACCAGATTTTGCAGAACCCTCAGAACGATTACACCAAGAAGCTCCTCAGTGCTGTGCCGATTCCCGACCCAGATCTTCAACGCAAGCGTCGCGAGCAGAGACAAGAGCAACTCGGCAAACTTTAGAGACTACGAGTAACCTAGAAACAACAGTTTTTAGGAGCCCCGCTTTGAAGCGTTTTTTGAGTTTTGCCGTTGCAAGTGCTTTATTGGCAACCCTCACAGCATGTTCAAATGCATCATGCTTAGTGGCCGGTTCGGCAGTTGTTCTAGGTGAGTTGAATCCGCTAGCTTCACTCAATGCAGATGTTGGTTTAGCCGGAACCTCTGATCAGACGCTTGCCGACATAGCCAATCTCACGGCTGGCAATTTTTATTCAACTGGCGCAAACGGCGAAATTAATGCCAACGCTGACTTTGGTTCGGTCACAGTCGAGTCAGCCGAGCCGTTCACGGTGAAATATGCACTTTCTGGCAAAGCCCAGTGGAGCGATGGCACCCAAATCAACGCCAGCGACCTTTTGCTGTCATGGGCAGCAGCAACAAACCCTGGCAAGGCTAACTTTCATTCGAGCCGAAACGGCAATGGTCTGAAGCAAACTATCGGGTTGCCCAAGGTGAGCGAAGACTCGCTAAGCATTTTGGTGACGTTCAAGCGCCCCGTTGCAGACTACAAAACCGCATTGACAGTTGCCGTGCCAGCGCACTCGGTGGCTCAACAGGCATTCAAATCGGCAAAACTCGAAGCCAAGGCCGCCGATGAGCGGGTGCAAGCGGCGATTCTCGAAACTAATGTTGCAGATCTAAAAGCACTTGCTAAGCACTACGGTCGCGGTTATGCCATCGATGCAAATTTTGAGTTCAAACCTGAGCTAGCTATTTCAAGTGGAGCGTATGTCATTGTCGACGCGAACACTCACGGCTTGACGCTCAAGGCCAATCCTAAAAACTTGGCCATGCCGGGCGCGCGAGCAGAAACCGTAAAAATCGCCTACTTCAGCAGCGCCTTGGCCATGATTGACGCTCTTCAAGCAGGTGAAATTGACTTGGCTACCTTCACCCCAACTGCAGGTGAATCGAGCGAAGCTATCACTTCGGCGCTCAAAGCTGCCGAGAAAAAGAAGGTCGCGAGTCAACTCGTAGCCACGAGCAACATCGAAGCCTTGGTTTTCAACTTGGGTGATGGCAGCAGTTTTGCTCCTTCGGCATATGGCAAAGCTTCGAGCGCGGCAGCCGCCAAAAAGGCCTTGCAAATTCGCCAGGCTTTCTTGAACCTCGTGCCGATTTCAAAGCTGCGTTCACTGGCCGGCGCTACTCAGACTGTCGAGCCCTCACGTTCGCTTGTTTTCACTAAAGAGTCAGCTTTCTATGACGCAACGATTCAAGACAACAATTCTGCTACCTACCTTTTCGCCGACACTGAGAAAGCGTTCAACACTATGCAGGCGCTTGATGTGCGAGTTGATGTGCGAGTGCTCTTTGATGCCGATGACCCACTGGCTCAGATTGAATATGGTGTTTTG
>CANFKN010000149.1 GCA_947447385.1 Microbacteriaceae bacterium | reverse complement strand
CGGGCGGGCGCTGGTGAGCGTGATTCTTCGCCGCCGCGGTGTTTTAAAAATGGTTACTATTCCACTTGCTGCAGCATTAGGCGCCGACCGTGAACAGTATTTTGAGAGCCTATCGCAGTGGCGATTAGGTAACGCCCAGCCAATCATTGAACTATTTGTGACTGGCATAGAGGCCTCAAGCCTTGAGGCGGCGACTACAGCAGACGTGATTGCAACCTTGCCTAAACTTTGGCACGAACGCCTTGGCCGGGCTAGCGCTGCGAACCTGGCTTCAAAGGCGCTTGAGTTGTTGATTACACAGCCAATTTTCAACGCGATCGATTTAGCTGAGATGCTTGGCGTGCCTCTAACCAGCGCCTACCCGGCGATTGCAAAACTAGAAGCCGCCGACATCATTAGGCCACTCACCGATAGAACGCGCAACCAAATCTGGGGTGCCCACGAGGTTCTCGAAGAACTCGAACAGCTCGAGCTGCGCATCGCCGCACGCATGTCGCAAACTAAATGACTGAGTGGAATGGGCAAACACCTTGAGCAAAGCAAAATCCCCGCCACCAAAGTGACGGGGATTTGCCTTTAGAAACTGTGCCGTTAGGCCGATCGACTAGCGGCCGGTTGAACCTTCGACGTAGTCTTTCTCGGTGTCTGCGGTGCGCAACCAGCTGAATAGCTTGCGTAGTTCGCGGCCGACAGCCTCGATTGGGTGTGACTCACCCTTGGCGCGAAGTGCGTTGAACTCAGGTGCACCTGCGTCTTGGTCAGCAACGAAACGACGAGCAAAGGTGCCGTCTTGAATGTCGGTTAGAACTTCGCGCATGCGGTCTTTAACGTCTGGGCCGATAACGCGTGGGCCTGAGATGTAGTCGCCGTATTCAGCTGTGGTTGAAACTGACCAGCGCTGCTTGGCAATGCCACCTTCATACATTAGGTCAACGATGAGCTTTAGCTCGTGAAGAACCTCGAAGTATGCAACCTCTGGCTGGTAGCCAGCTTCGGTTAGGGTTTCGAAACCATACTGAATGAGCTGTGATGCGCCACCACAAAGAACTGCCTGCTCGCCGAACAAGTCGGTTTCGGTCTCTTCGGTGAAGGTGGTCTTGATGGTGCCCGCGCGGGTGCCACCGATTGCCTTTGAGTAGCTAAGAGCTAGGTCAAATGCGTTGCCTGAAGCGTCTTGCTCGATGGCGATAAGGTTTGGAACACCCTTGCCAGCCAAGTATTCACGACGAACCAAGTGGCCTGGGCCCTTTGGAGCAACCAAGAACACGTCAACGTCTGCTGGCGGCTTGATGTAGCCATAGCGAACTGAGAAACCGTGACCAAATACAAGTGCCTTGCCAGCGGTTAGGTGCTTTTCGATGTCTTGTGCATATAGGTGACGCTGTGATGGGTCTGGAGTCAGAATCATGATCACGTCTGCCCACTCGGCAGCTTCGCTTGGGGTTAGAACCTTTAGGCCCTGCTCTTCAGCGGTTGCCTTGCTCTTTGAGCCAGGCTGAAGACCTACTACAACGTCAACACCTGAGTCTTTAAGGTTGAGTGAGTGTGCGTGGCCCTGTGAGCCATAACCGATTACGGCTACCTTGCGGCCCTGAATGATTGATAGGTCGGCATCTTTGTCATAAAAGATTTCAGCCATGATTTCTCCTTGTTTGTTTTGTGCGTGAAGTTTATTTGAGAACTTTTTCGGTCATTGACTTTGAGCCGCGGCTCATTGCCAAAACACCTGATTGAACTAGTTCTTTGATGCCGAAAGGTTCTAGAACCTTGATGAATGCCGTGCACTTTGCAGTGTCACCGGTCACTTCGATAATCACCGCGTCAGAAACAACATCGATTACTCGGGCTCTAAACAAGGTTACCGCTTCTAGCACTTGAGAACGAGTCGTTGCGTCGGTTTTAACCTTGATTAGCATGTGGTCGCGTTGCACGGCTTGGTCTGGTTCAAGCTCAACAACTTTGATCACGTTGATGAGTTTGTTGAGCTGTTTGGTGACCTGTTCGAGAGGAGCACCTTCAACACCAACCACAACGGTGATTCGTGAAAGACCTGGTATCTCAGAGGTGCCCACTGCGAGTGACTCGATGTTGAAACCACGGCGCGCGAACAAGCTAGCAACGCGGGTTAGTAGGCCTGGCTTGTCTTCAACCAATAGCGAAAGTACGTGTTTTGACATTTCTACTCCTCGCCATCCCAGATCGGCGCAGCATCGCGCGCATATTGAACTTCGTCGTTTGAAACACCGGCTGCAACCATCGGCCAAACCATCGAGTCGCGGCTGACGATAAAGTCAATCACCACTGGGCGGTCGTTGGTTTCGATTGCAAGCTTGATGGCTGCGTCGATTTCTTCTTCTTTTTCAACGCGAATGCCGAGGCAACCGTAGGCTTCGGCAAGTTTGACGAAGTCAGGAATCATGATTGTGTCGGTGCCGGTGTTTAGGTCGGTGTTTGAATATCGCTGGTTATAGAACAGTGTCTGCCATTGGCGAACCATGCCCAATGAAGAGTTGTTGATGATTGCAACCTTGATGGGAATGTTGTTGATCGCACAGGTGGCCAACTCTTGGTTGGTCATCTGAAAACAACCGTCGCCGTCGATAGCCCAAACCAAGCGGTCTGGCTGGCCAACTTTGGCACCCATCGCTGCTGGCACCGAATAACCCATGGTGCCGGCGCCGCCCGAGTTGAGCCACGAGTTCGGGCGCTCATATTTGATGAACTGGGCTGACCACATTTGGTGTTGACCAACGCCGGCCGCATAAACAGCCTCAGGGCCGCTTAGTGCGCCAATGCGTTCGATTACGTGCTGTGGGGTTAGCTTGCCGTCAGATGCAGGGAGGTAACCCAGCGGGTAGCGCTCTAGCAGACCGTCTAAGAAGCTCCACCATTCGGTAATGTCTGGCTTGGTGCCCTTAAGAGAAGCGGTTAGCTCGTCGTTTAGCTCGTTAATAACTTCTTTGGCATCGCCAACGATTGGCACATCTGCAAAGCGAATCTTGCCGATTTCGGCAGGGTCGATGTCAACGTGAATAACCTTAGCACCAGTTGCAAAACTCTTGACGTCACCGGTGACGCGGTCGTCAAAGCGAGCGCCGAGGGTGATGAGCAGGTCTGACTTCTGAAGTGCAGTAACAGCAGGCACAGTGCCGTGCATGCCCGGCATGCCCAAGTTTTGGTGGTGGCTGTCAGGGAATGCACCGCGAGCCATCAGAGTGGTCACAACCGGTGCGCCGATGATTTCAGCAAGCTTTAGCAGCTCACGGCTAGCGCCGGCACGAATAATGCCACCGCCAACATAGAGCACAGGGCGCTTGGCTTCACTGATCATCTGAGCTGCTGCCTGAATCTGCTTGCCGTGAGGCTTCGAAACTGGCTTATAGCCAGGCAGGTCAACCTTTGGTGGCCAAATGAAAGGCACCTTCGCGTTCTGAGCGTCTTTGGTGATGTCAACCAAAACCGGGCCAGGGCGGCCAGTGGTGGCGATTAAGTAGGCAGCGGCAAGGGTCTCAGGAATATCTTCAGCCTTAGTCACCAAGAAACTGTGCTTAGTGATTGGCATGGTGATGCCCACGATGTCGGCCTCTTGAAAAGCGTCGGTGCCGATT
>CANFKN010000148.1 GCA_947447385.1 Microbacteriaceae bacterium | reverse complement strand
TTCCGGGCATTTCGATTCCTAACGGCACAGCTAGCGAAGACGGTCTGCCGGTTGGCATTCAGTTCTTGGCTCCTGCCCGCGAAGATGCTCGCTTGTATCACGTTGGTGCCGCACTCGAAGCCTTGCAAGAAACTGCTTGGGGTCACAACATGATGAGCCTTGCACCAGACCTACACGAACTCATTGCAAAGGGTGGTTTCTAATGGCCAAGCCAGAATTGATGAACTATGAAAAGGCCCTCGAGCAGTTCGAGGTTGTCATCGGCCTCGAGGTTCACGTCGAGCTGAACACCAAAACCAAAATGTTCTGCGGTTGCGCCAACGTGTTTGGCGACGAGCCGAACACTAACGTTTGCCCAATTTGCATCGGTTTGCCAGGCTCATTGCCTGCTGTGAATAAGAAGGCAGTTGAATCGAGCATTGCGATTGGTTTGGCGCTCGGATGCCAGATTGCACCCAACGGCCGTTTCGCACGCAAAAACTATTTCTACCCAGACCTAGCTAAAAACTTTCAGACCTCACAATATGACGAGCCAATCGCCTTCGAGGGTTCGATCGAGGTTGAGGTGCCAAGTGGCAATAAGTTCACCGTTGAAATTGAACGCGCGCACATGGAAGAAGACGCTGGCAAGCTGACTCACATTGGTGGCAACACCGGCCGCATTCAGGGCGCTGAGTATTCGCTTGTTGACTACAACCGCGCTGGCGTGCCACTTGTCGAGATTGTGACCAAGGTTGTTTATGGTGCCGGGGCAGAAGCGCCTGAGCTTGCAGCTGCCTACGTTCGTTTGATTCGCGAAATGGTTAAGGCCATGAACGTTTCAGATGCTCGCATGGAGCGCGGCAATGTGCGTTGCGACGCAAACGTTTCACTTCGCCCGCACGGCGAAGCAAAGCTCGGTACTCGCACTGAAACCAAGAACGTCAACTCGCTTCGATCAATCGAGCGCGCCGTGCGTTATGAGATTCAGCGCCAGGCGCACATTTTGGCAAATGGTGGAACCATCACCCAAGAGACTCGCCACTGGCACGAAGACAAGGGCGCAACCAGCTCTGGTCGCCCAAAGTCAGACGCCGACGACTACCGCTATTTTCCTGAACCTGACCTGGTGCCGGTTCAGCCAAGCAAAGAACTTGTCGAGAGCATTCGTGCCAGTCTGCCAGAGAACCCTGCGCTGCGCCGACGCCGCCTTCAAGACGAATGGTCATTCAGCGACCTTGAGTTTCGTGACGTTGTCAACGCAGGTCTGCTCGACCAGCTGGTTGAAACCGTCGAAGCCGGCGCAAAGCCTCAGGCAGCGCGCAAGTGGTGGACTGGCGAGTTGGCTCGTCTTGCCAACGCTGAAGACAAAGATGTTTCTGAGCTAAACATCAGCGGTGCTCAGGTTGCAGAACTTGCTGGTCTCGTCGAAGCGGGCAAGATCAACGACCGTCTAGCTCGTGAGGTTCTCACCTACGTGCTTGCCGGCGAAGGCTCACCTTCCGAAGTTGTGGCAGCGCGCGGTCTTGAAGTTGTTAGTGACGACGGAGCGCTTCTTGCCGCTATCGACGAAGCATTAGCTAAGCAGCCAGATGTGCTCGAAAAGATTCGCGAAGGAAAGCTACAGGCGGCAGGCGCCGTTATTGGCGCTGTTATGCAGGCAATGAAGGGTTCAGCTGACGCAGGCCGCGTTCGCGAGCTAATCATCGAGCGAGCCAACCAAAGTTAATCGTGGCCCTTCGGCGCCAAGCGTCGACCACGAGCCAACAATTAAAGCAAAAGACCTCCCACAAGGGAGGTCTTTTGCTTTATGAAACTTGGGGTGAGTAACGGGACTTGAACCCGCGGCCCCCTGGACCACAACCAGGTGCTCTACCAGCTGAGCTATACCCACCATAGATCGAAGTTTCTCGACCTAGCTTGACCTTGGTGTGTCAAGCAACCTGAAAAGTTTAGCAGAATCGAACGCCCCGCGAAACTTCAAACCTTATGTTGCTGAAAACTATTCGGCTTTAGGCAATGATTCGAGAGCTAGATCGATTTCGTGGGGGCTCAGTTGGTTCTCGACAAAGACCACTTTGCGATAAAAACGCAGTTCTTGAATTGACTCAAGAATGTCGGCGAGAGCGCGGTGGCCCGTTGCCTTCTTGGGTAGCTTGAAGTATGCGTTCGGAAACCAGCGACGGCTAAGTTCTTTGATGCTTGAGACGTCAATGTTGCGATAGTGCAGATACTGGTCTAAAGCGGGCATGTAGCGGTTTAAAAACATTCTGTCGGTGCCAATGCTGTTGCCGGCTAGGGGAGCGGTGCGCTCAGTCTGAACGTATTGCTTGACATAGTCGAGAACCTGCTTTTCGGCTTCGGCCAAGGAGAGGCCGGCTTCGAACTCATTGATGAGGCCCGATTTGGTGTGCATCTCACGCACATAGTCGCCCATGCCAGCCAATGCGTCAGGTTCGGGCTTGATCACGAGTTCGAGACCAGGGTGCAAAGGCTCGAGGTCTGAGTTTGTTATTACAACGGCAATCTCAACAAGGCAGTCGCGCTGAGGGTCAAGACCCGTCATTTCGCAATCAATCCAAACTAGGTTTTCAGAAATTTTAATCACCGTTCAAAAATAAAAGGGGCTTACGACATTTCTGCCGTAAGCCCCAATTTTACTTCGCGTTTATCAAACGCGGCTTAGGTTAGGGGGTAACCTGAGCCGAACCTTTTGACGCACTCTTAGCCACCTGTTTAGCGGCTCGCTTCACCAATCGCTTAGCGGCACGTTTCTCTTTGCCACCTTCAACGATTTCATAGAGCACCGGAACAATCACCAGAGTCAAGATAGTCGATGAGAACAATCCACCGATTACCACAATGGCCAGTGGCTTCGAGATGAATCCGCCGCTACCGGTCAAACCGATTGCCATTGGAATAAGCGCAAAAATTGTGGCCAAAGCGGTCATCAAGATTGGGCGCAGACGCTGACGAGCGCCGTCCATAATGGCATCGTGAAGCGGGCGACCCTGCTTGCGATACTGGTTGATGAGGTCAATCAGAACGATGGCGTTCGTCACCACTACTCCAACCAGCAACAGCATGCCGATGATTGCAGGCACACCGAGAGCGGTGTCGGTAATCAAAAGTAGGCCGATTGCGCCGGTGGCTGCGAACGGAATCGAAACCAACAGAATCAACGGCTGAATGATGCTGCCGAAGGTTGCTACCATCACGATAAACACAATTGCAATCGCTGCCAACAACGCAAGGCCCAGTTGGGCGAACGAGTCGGCCTGCTGCTTGGTCACGCCACCGAGGTCAATCGTTGCGCCGGCCGGCAGTTTCTCGCCTGAACCTGTGGTTGCCGTTAGGGCATCCAAGCGCTTTGAAACTTCAGCGTTGATCTTGCCAAGGTCTGGCTTAGCGTCAGTTGGGGTCAGCGAAACCGTTGACACTCGGTTGCCCTTTGAGGTGGTAATCGATGCAGGAACCGACTGCTCAGTAACCTTCGCGAGCTTCGACAATGCGATTGGGCCAGCGATGCTCATGATTTTGATTGCCTTGACCTTCGCCGGAGTGTTCACAACATTGGTTTGAACGACATAGACCGGGGTCGATACACCAGAGATGTTGACAGAACCAAGAGACGACGGATGAATCACATTCGCCAC
>CANFKN010000147.1 GCA_947447385.1 Microbacteriaceae bacterium | reverse complement strand
GGTTCAATCTTTGAATCGCTAGAGATGGCCTCGCAACTTGACTCCGCCGACTTCGACCGCCTGTTTCGCACGCCTCAACAGGTTGACATCTGGAGTCTCGCCCAGGCCTATGGCTGGCAGCATGTTTTGGTGACGAGCATCGAAGAGCTTCGTCGGGCGCTCGCAACAACCGGTCGTGTGATTATCGAAATCGACCTGCGCGGCTAGCAAACCTGCTAGCGCACCTGCTTGCAAAGCTGCTTGCAACACTGCTAGCTGAGAGCGTCGCGAATCGGCGCAAACTTCAGGCTGGTTTCGGCAAGCTCAGCGGTGGGCGTCGAACCAGCCACCACTCCACAACCAGCGAAAGCTCGCAGCGTCTGAGTTTGGTCAGGGTTAGTCACAAGTTGAGCGCCGCGCAAAGCGATCGCCCATTCGCCGTCGCCGTCGGCAGAAACGTAGCCGACCGGCGCGGCATAGCGACCGCGATCAACGCCCTCAACTCGGGCAATAAAGTCGAGTGCGAGCTTTCGCGGGGTTCCTGCGACCGCAGCTGTTGGGTGAAGTGCCGCCGCTAGGTCTAGCGAAGAAGAGCCCGATTTCAAAACTCCGTGCACGTCACTGGCTAGGTGCCAAACATTAGGCAGGGCAAGGCTAAACGGAACCTCATCGGCATCGACGTGGGAGCAAAATGGCTCAAGAGCATCAACCAGCGATTTCACGGCGAACTCATGTTCAGCCAAGTTTTTCGTTGAACTAACTAGCGCCGAAGCAATAGCTTGGTCGATGCCTGGGTCTGTGCCGCGGCCTGCGGTGCCGGCCAAAACTCGAGCCGAAACCTGGCCGTGCGAAACTCGCACCAGAAGCTCAGGTGAGGCGCCGAAGGTGCCATCCACGTGATAAATCCAGCAGGTCTGATAGTTGCCACTCAACTGGCGAAGCACGTTGCGAATGTCAAAGTTGGCGGGCAGTTCAGCCACAGCATCGCGAGCAAGCACGACTTTTTGCAGTTCGCCAGCGCCCAAGGCTTGCAGGGCCGTTTCAACATTGGCTGCGAACTGTTCACCGCTGATGGCACCGTGGTGCAAGTTTGCAACGGTTTCATTGGCGCTGCCGGTTTTGCTCTCAAAAACTTTTGCCCAGTCGCCGTCAAAGGCTGGCTCGCCGGCTTTGTGAATCTCGGTGAGCCAAACTTGGCCGTCGTGACTGCCCAAAACCAGCTCTGGCACAACGAGGACGCTCTCAGCCGCAGAGTCGTCGGCGAACGCAATCGAACCAAACGCAACTAACCCGGTGCCGGGCCAAGCCAACGGGTTCGCAACTTCTGATGCAGATGCAACTTCACGCCAAGCAGCAGCTAAAGCAGGCATGCGATCGGTGCCGGTTGCAGTGAGTCGAAGGGCCTCGCCAAAACCGATGATGCCTGAACCGCCACGCACAAAAGCTAGGGGATTCGAAGCTGGCAAAAAGTCAATCAGTTGGGTGATTTGCACGCTCGCCGGCAAGCGATGAGTTGTTGCAAACAACTGCGTTGTTTCAACCATCGTTGAATCTTGGTGATGCAGCAAAGTGACGACCAGACTGAGATTTATAGAGTGATGAGAACGTGCGATGTGCTTGAGTGTTTAACACGCCCTGCTGTGAATTCTATTCCAGTCATTTCTGCGTTACGCCCACCGCGCAATAGCCCAACCACCCCAAAAACCCCAGCGCAGGCGGGGCTAGACTTGATGCGTGAGCAAAGCTGATTTGGCTAAAAAGCCAGCTGAAGTCGCCGCAATGTTTGATGCGGTGGCACCGACCTATGACGTTACCAACACTTGGTTGTCAGCAGGCCAAGACCAACTCTGGCGTCGTGCCGCACTGAAAGCCGTTGCACCAGAGTCTGGCCAAACCATTCTTGATTTGGCAGCTGGCACCGGTGTTTCAAGCGTGGTTTATGCCAAGCCTGGCGTTCGTGTGATTGCCGCTGACTTTTCAGAGGGAATGCTCGCCGCTGGTCGCAAGAAGCGCCCTCAGCTCGAGTTTGTTTTTGCCGATGCAACCAAATTGCCTTTTGGCGACAACGAGTTTGACACGGTCACAATTTCATTTGGCCTTCGCAACGTGGTTGACACCGCGCTCGCCGTGCGCGAAATGTTGCGCGTGACCAAGCCAGGCGGCAAGCTCGTAATCGTCGAATTCAGCAAAGTCACCAACCCGGTCTTGCGCCCGCTCTATCACTTTTATTTGACCAAGCTTTTGCCGACTATTTCTGGCATGAGCAGCAAAACACCTGAAGCATATGGCTACCTCTCAGAGTCAATCGAGGCTTGGCACAGCCAAGAGTCTTTGGCTGCACTCATCGCCGAGGCTGGCTGGCAGAACGTCGAGATTCGCAACCTGAGCTTCGGTGTTGTAGCAATTCACATCGCCACCAAAGCCAAGGCCACCACAGCCCAGGCCACCAAAGCCACCAAAGCCAGCACCAAGAAAGCGGCTGCCAAATAATGTCTGAGATTTCACTGCCGAAGCAGCTGCGTCGAGTCACTGACCTAAAGCTGATCAACTCGGTTAAAGCTGGCCTTGCTGAGGTTGAAGTCGGCCTCATCAGTGCCGTGGCTCACACCGACCCGATCGCCAACGCAACGTCGCGCCACTTGGCCGAGGCTGGTGGCAAGCGTCTTCGCCCCACCTTAGTTTTGCTGACCGCGCAGCTTGGCGACCCTAGCCGCTTTGGCGTTCAAGAGTCAGCTGTTGTGGTTGAGCTCACCCACTTGGCTACCCTCTATCACGATGACGTCATGGATGAAGCCCCAACCCGACGCGGTGTACCCACCGCACACCAAATCTGGGGAAACAGCGTTGCGATTTTGACTGGCGATCTTTTGCTGGCTCGCGCATCTCAGCTTGTGAGCCGCCTCGGCGAACGCGCCCTGACTTTGCAAGCCGAGACTTTTGAGCGTCTATGTATTGGTCAGTTGCACGAGACCGTCGGCCCTGTTGAGGGCGAGAACCCGATTGATCACTACATTCAAGTTTTGGCAGATAAGACCGGTTCGCTGATTGCAGCTTCGGCTCAGCTCGGCATTTTGTTCTCTGGCGCTTCAGAAGAATATCTTGAACCGCTTCGCCTCTTCGGTGAAAAAATCGGTGTAGCTTTTCAGTTGATTGACGACGTTATCGACTTGCAAGACCGCAGCGGCGCTTCGGGCAAAACCCCTGGCACCGACCTACGAGCTGGAGTGCCTACTTTGCCTGTGCTGTTGCTTCGCGAGCAGGCTAAAACTGACGCTGACGCAGCAGAACTTCTTGCCCTAATCGATGGCGACCTTTCGAGCGACGAGCAGTTGCAAAAGGTTGTTGACCGCCTGCGCGATCACTCGGTAACCGAAGCTGCCTACAACGAGGCAAATCGCTGGTCAACTGAGGCAATTGACGCATTGGCTTCAATGCCAAAGAGTTCAGTCAAAAACGCTCTCGAACTTTTTGCTGAAGCAGTGGTTGACCGCAGCAATTAACGCCTGAAGGCTTTTGCCAATTGCAAGAGCCCAACCATTTGCGCCGACTGCAACCGCTTGCACAATAGGATTGTTCGCATGGCTCAGCAACTATTTCACCTTTCACGCGACGGCGTCTCGCTGGTAATTGAAACCAGCAAGGGCACTCCTAACATCATTCATTGGGGTCGTGCGTTG
>CANFKN010000146.1 GCA_947447385.1 Microbacteriaceae bacterium | reverse complement strand
GACGAGATTGCTCAGCAGTGGGTCGCGGGCACGAGTCGCATTGTCTTCGTAACTCGCGGCGGTTCAGGCGTTTCGGTTTATCGTGACGGCGACGTGCGGTTTGACGTTGCCTCTCGCAAGATCAACGTGGTTGACACTGTTGGCGCCGGTGACACTTTCTGCGCCAACCTGCTCGGCCAGCTTTATGACGCTGATGCCCTCGGCACCGACCCGTTTGATCGCTTGGCAAACCTCAGCAATGACACTTTGGCTGAATTTGTGCACGTCGCCGGCGTTGCTGCATCTATCACTTGTGAGCGCGCAGGTTGTGAGCCTCCGACACTGTCTGACCTTAACGCTGTCTTGGCAGCCAACTAGTCTCAGGCTAGGCTTTTTCTAAAGAACAGACTTGGGGGCACTGCCTGTGTTGCTTGAAACGATTGCTAATGTCAGTGTTGCAGGGCAAGCTGACCCGTTTGCCATAATTCAAAGCTGGCTGCCCTCGGCAGTTTCGCTATTAACCATCAACCTACTGTCGGCAGTTTTCGTTGCACGGTCAGCAGTCACTAAAAACCGTGACTGGTTCACTTTCTTTTGGTTGTCACTCATCGCCACGTCGCTTGTGATGGGAATCGTAGTCGCAGCATTACCGATTGCGCCTGAGCATTCTGCCAATCATCGCAAGTGCCCTCAGTGTGCCGAATTTGTTCGGCGCGAGGCGACGCTCTGTCACTATTGCCGCTCGAAGCTGCAACCAATGCCGCTAAAGAAGGTTGGGCGCTTCATTGGCCTTCACCCTTTTTGGTGGATTGGCTCTTTCACCGTTGTTCTCGGCTTAGTTGTTGAATCACTGGCGCTGTTGAAGATTTACTCTGATTCTTGGTGGCTCGGGCTCGCACTAATCGTCGTCGGCAGCACCACCCTGTTTAGAGCATCGAAGCGCAAGAACTAAAGCGGCAGAACTTTGATGGTTGCCAATGTCGGGTCGGCAACGAATGCAATGCGCACACCGCTGTCGCGAGCCGCAAACAACGCATCGAGCGCAGCTTGAGTGATGCGTTCGCCGGTTGAAAGCACCGGAACACCTGGTGGGTATGGGCAAATCATTTCTGCACAAACTCGCCCCACTGCTTCACTTGAAGGCACGGTTTCGGTTGCTGAAAAGAATGCCTCGCGCGGCGAAACCACAACGTCTGGCTCTATCGAAAAGCTTGCAGAAATTGAAATTGGGCGAAGCTCGCCTTTGTGACGCTCAACCGACTCAATGATGCGATCGACTAGGTCGCTAATGCGTGCAGGAGTGTCAGCGAATGTAATCATCGGAATGATCATGTCGCGGTTGGCCATTTCGAGGTCAATGTTTGCCGCCAATAATTCAGCTTCAACTTGATTGCCATCAGCGCCAACTGAGCTCAGCAAAATTACGAGTTTCAACGGGTCAATGTGGTCGCCGTCAATGACGCCAATGCCGTGTTCGAGCAGGCGCGCACGACCGCGAGCAGTCGCTTGAATGATCGGGTCAATCAGTTCTTCACCGTGACGTGCAAGCAGAGCACGAGCAGCGTCGATCGACGCGAGAATGCGCCCCGACATTGAAGTTGTGATGGTAGCGTCAAACATTTTGTTGAAGCGCGCTAGGTCAACGTATTCATCGCGAACTAAGACAAAAGACGCCTGTGAATAGCTCGGCAGGGTTTTGTGAGCCGAGGTGACAACAATGTCGGCACCCTGGCTCAGCGGGTGTGCTGGCAGTTCTGGGTGAAAACCAAAGTGTGCTGCCCAAGCAGCATCAACCACCAACGGAATGCCGTAGCTATGGGTGAGAAGTGCCAATGCCGGAACGTTTGACATCGTGCCCACATAAGAGGGTTCGCCAATCAAAACTGCTTTGGCATCAGGGTGAGCCTGAAGCGCTGCCTCAAGGGTTTCAACTGGCAGGTGCGATGGCAAACCGGTCAAAGGGTCAATCTCTGGGCGAACCCAGATAGGAATCGCACCGGCATAAACCAAGCCGACCAAAACAGACTTGTGAAGGGTACGAGAAACAATGACTTTGTCACCGTGACCTGCAACCGCCATGACGGCTGCGTGGTTTGAACCAGATGAGCCGTTCACGCCGAATCGGCAGAGCGAGGCTCCCCACAGGTCGGCAGCCATGCGCTCAGCCTCAAGAATCAGGCTTGGCGAAATGCGGTGGGGGTGATTGCCAGGCAACACGGGAATGTCGCCGTCAACGATGGCACCAGTGAGGTCGGTGCGGCCCTTGTGGCCAGGAATCTGGAAAGGTGACCTGTCGGTCTCCATGTCACGAATCCACGCGTCTAAAAGTGGTGCTGAGCTTCTGAGGCCCATTGGGTCTTTAGTGTCGAGCAGTGTTGCTGCGCCAAACGCGTGTTGTGACAATATCCCACCTAACGGTCAGAGGCGAAAGAAATGGGTTGAAAGTTCAACCCAAGCCTTCACCCTAGTTTTGAAATCTAAATATGAAGTTAACAACTGAAGACAAAAGGGGCCAAACCCTCACGGCTTGGCCCCTTCTGCTTGAAAGCTTTAGAGGCTAGAACTCAACTTTGACTACGTTGGTGTCTAGTGGCACACCAGGACCAAAAGTTGTTGCTAGTGCACCCTTGATTAGGTAGCGACCCTTTGAGCTCGATGGCTTCAGACGAACGATTTCGTCAAGCGCAACTGCAAGGTTTTCGCCAAGCTGCTCTTTGGTGAAAGATGCCTTGCCAATGATGAGGTGAAGGTTAGCCTGCTTGTCAACGCGAAAGTCGATCTTTCCGCCCTTGATGTCTGTAACAGCTTTTGCTACGTCAGGGGTAACGGTGCCGGTCTTAGGGTTTGGCATCAAGTTGCGAGGACCAAGAACCTTACCTAGGCGACCCACCTTGCCCATAAGTTCAGGAGTCGAAACTGCTGAGTCAAAGTCAACCCAACCTGCTGCGACCTTCTCGATTAGCTCGTCGCCGCCAACCTCGTCAGCGCCTGCTTCGCGGGCTGCGTCAGCAGCTGCACCGGTAGCGAACACGATAACGCGAGCGGTCTTGCCAGTGCCGTGAGGCAGCGAAACGGTGCCACGAATCATCTGGTCGGCCTTGCGAGGGTCAACACCTAGCTTGAATGCAACTTCGATGGTTGAGTCAAACTTTGAAGAGCCGGTCTCGCGAACGAGGGTTACGGCCTCAGCTGGGGTGTAAAGCTTGCCAGCTTGGATCTTTTCTGCTGCGGCTAGATAAGCCTTTGAGCGCTTTGCCATTCTGTTGTTCCTTTTCTATTGAAT
Source organism: Microbacteriaceae bacterium (assembly GCA_947447385.1). GTDB lineage: Bacteria > Actinomycetota > Actinomycetes > Actinomycetales > Microbacteriaceae > Rhodoluna. The sequence continues at coordinate 412 of CANFKN010000146.1, read as the reverse complement.
AGTTGGTCAGCGGTTTGCTGACCAGGTCACAGTTGTGGTCTTCGGATCGCGCGCGACCCTCCCACTTGTGATGGTGCTTTTTGTTCTTTAGGCCTCTACGGTGATTCCCATTGAACGTGCGGTGCCAGCGATGATCTTGGCAGCTGCCTCGACATCGTTAGCGTTTAGGTCGGTCAACTTCGCCTGAGCGATTGACAGAACCTGCTCGCGAGTTAGCTTTGCTACCTTCACGGTGTGAGGAGTAGCTGAGCCCTTTGCAACGCCAGCAGCCTTTTTGATTAGTTCGGCAGCTGGTGGAGTCTTCAGAATGAAGGTGAACGAGCGGTCTTCGTAGACAGTGATTTCTACTGGAACAACGTTGCCCTTCTGGTCTGCAGTTGCGTTGTTGTACGCGGTGCAGAATTCCATGATG
>CANFKN010000145.1 GCA_947447385.1 Microbacteriaceae bacterium | reverse complement strand
TCGAAGTCGGCCCGATTCAGTTCGTTTATTGACTTGCGAGTTGATGCGAATATAGCTGCTGCGAGAACGAGTGCCGCAAGAAGGGCATACATCGGCTTGCCACCGAGAGCGTCAACACCCCAGCCCACTAGGCTCATTGACATCATTGGGCCGGCTGTCCAGATAGTCATTTCAAGACTGAAGACACGGCCGCGCTTATTGGCCGGTATCTTTCGCTGAATCACGGTGTTTACGAGCGGAGGCAAAGGGCCCCAACCGATGCCAAGCAGTGCCCCGCAAACCAACATTGCCCATTGCGGCGGAAAAAACGCCATAGGAATCATGCTCAACGCCAACGTTATGGTGGCGAATCTGAAGGTGTTCGCATAGCTGAGCCGTTTAGTGATTCGTTCGAAGCCAAGCGAGCCAACCGTTGTGAAGATGGCCATCGTTGAAATCAAGAAACCCAAACCCTGTGGGTCTTTAGCTGCGTTATAGAGTGCAGGCAAAACCACCATTTCAGTTGGCAGATAAATAACTGCGAGGCCCAACATCGTCGTCATCAATAGCAGCACCGATTTGGTTTCGAAGAGAATCTTGAATCCTTGAATCGCATAGCTTGCCCAGTGCCGGCCGGCATCGTCATCGTGTTCTTCTCGATGCTCAACCACGCGAATCAACATCGTTGCGAAACCCGAAACTGCGCCTAAGCCCGCGACCACCCAGAATGTCTCATTCGTGCCAAGCCATTGAATGCAAAGCGCTGCGAGCGCGGGGCCGATGGCAAACCCAGCGGCAACGATTGATTCATGAATCGAGTTGGCTCGCTCTAGCGACATGTTGCCGGCCCTAGCGGCATCTGGAATCAAACTCTTTCGCGCGGTGCTGCCCCCAGAACCAACGGCTGAACGAACCAGCATCACGCAAATTAGAAAAGCGAAGTTCACTTGGCCGGCAGCCAAAGCCCACAACGGAATAGCAACTGTCACGAAGGCATTCACAAGTTCAATGAAAATAGCTGATCGCCTGCGGCCATATTTGTCGATGATTGAACCGACAATCGGTGAAAGCAATAGCCCTGGAATGCTCGTTAGCGTGACTGCCAAACCAGCGGCGCTGGCTTGCCCAGTTAGGGCGATGGCCATCCAAGGCATAAGCATGAAAACCATCGAGCCCGAAGAAAAACCGATGAACGATGAAATTTGCAAAAACACGAACGGTGCCAAAGTGCGTTTGGCCGGCTGTGTTTGCATTTTTCACCTTTAGTTCGTTCGAGCTATAAAAGCCTAGCTTGCCTGCCCGTTTCTTAGGGTGACCCGAGCAAGGCCGTGGCGATAGATAGGGTTAACTCATGCGCGCATGGCACCGGTCAATCATTTCTTATTTTGCTTTTGCAGGTTTCGCTTGGGCTTCTTGGGTGGTGCGGTTGCCCGAAATCAAGAACCTGATTCAGGTGAACACTTCTCAACTTGGGCTGATCTTGCTGGTTGGTTCAATCGGTTCGTTGATTGCGCTTATTGGTAGCAACCGTTTTATTGAGCGTTTCGGCACGAAGCTTTCGTTGATTGGTGGCTACACGCTTTTCACATCGAGTTTGATAGCGGCTGGTTTCGCCGCTTCGCTTCACGCACCGATTCTTTTGGCGGTTTTTTCGTTCTTCATCGGCTTTGGCGTCGGTTTTGCCGACGTGGCTCAAAACGTTGATGGTTCGCAAATCGAACAGTCGATGGGCAAATCATTAATGCCTCGCCTGCACGCTTCGTATTCGCTCGGCACACTTGCCGGAGCGGGTTATGGCTCAGTGGGTGCTTGGCTGCACCTGTCGATTCAATGGCAGACCTGGGTGATGGCTCCGGTGTTCGCTGCCTTGCTGTATTTCACGGTTCGTCACCTGCCTAAAGAAACCGGCAAGCTTATTCGCGATACCTTGTCTGCGGCAACGACTACTAGCCCGTCACAATCTGCACAACGCCAAGGCTCACTGCGCCTACTATTTGGCACCAGCTTGTTTTTGATTGGCTTAGGAATTTTCTCCATAACGCTTGTCGAGGGAGCATCAAACGACTGGCTCGCCTTGTCGTTGGTTGAAAACTACGCAGCCAGCCCCGCTAACGCTGGCGTAGGTTATGCGTTTTTGGTCGGCGCAATGACCATAACCCGATTTTTCGGCGGCAACCTAGTTGACCTCTGGGGTCGCGATGTCATTCTGCGCCGCGCCGCGTTGGTTGGCGTTGCCGGAATCTTGCTCATCATTTTTGCGCCAGTTTGGTTCGGGTCATTAGCACTTTATGTTGGCTGGGTCGCTTCTGCTCTTTGGGGCGTTGGCGTTGCACTGGCTTTTCCGCTGTTCTTATCAGCAGCAGGTGAAGGCAAAGAGTCTGCAAGGCGAGTCGCATTGGTTGCAACTTGTGGCTACACCGCTTTTTTGGTGGGTCCACCACTTTTGGGCTTTCTCGGTCAAACCATCGGGTTGCTCAACATGTTCTTTGTGCTGGCCGGCTGTTTGATTCTGGCCGCGATTATCGCCGGCGCTCTAAAGCCAGCGGTTCAAGAGGCCGAGGCTATCTAGTCGCCTCCGTTACCGCAGACTCTGAAGACTATTCGGCAAATCGATAGAACGCCAGCATAATCGCGATGGCAATCATCACCACGGCAATCGATAAATCTAGGATGCGCCAAAAGATCGGCTTGCTCATCAGTCGCGCGGCCGCACGTGATGCCAGCACCGTGCCTGTGAACCAAATCGTGTTAGCGGTGATGGCACCGATTGCGAACCACCAGCGGTTATCGCCGAACTGGCTGCTAATGCTACCGAGCAGCAGCACGGTGTCTATATAGACATGGGGGTTTAAAAAAGTTAGCGCAAGAAGCGTGAGAGCGACCTTCTTGCGCGAACCGCTCTCGCCAAGGGTGACTGCAAGTTGCTCATTAGCAAATGCTTTGCGCAACGCTCCGATTGCGAACCAGGTGAGATAGGCAACACCTACCCAGCGAATGACTTCAAGAAACACCGGCAGGTGTGTAACGAGGGTTCCCACTCCAAGGGTGCCGAGGCTAATCAAAACCGCATCACCAACACTTGCCATCACAATGACCATGCCACTGTATTTTCGGGTTAGGCCCTGTCTAATCAAAAAAGCGTTTTGCGCTCCGATGGCCATGATTAGTGAAAAACCGGTCAGCAGACCAGAAAGTAATGCGAACAAGGTAGCTTTGCCGCTCTCTACGCTACATAAAGTTCTTGAACGCGCACAGGCTCAAGCAACTTGCCCTCAACACCTGCGATGATGCGAGCGACGCTTGGAGCATCGTTGTGGATCATCCAGAGTTCTCTGCTCTGCCAACTCTCGACGAAAACCAAGTCGCCATCGGCAGCATCGTGCAGCGCATAGGTCAGGCAACCCTCTTCGGTCAGCACGCCAGGCTGCTCGTTCAGAAGAAGTGCTCTAACCTCATCGTGAAACTCAGGCTTGGTCTTGAAAGTTGCTATGACAACGCAGATGCTCATGAGTTAAGCATATAGCGCGCGCCGAGCGGCGATGCGCGACAGCGCATTGCAGGCGCGAGACCGCGGGGTAACTAAGCACCTAGATAGACCCAAAGGGAGCGATGCAAACCTAGGAACGTTAAGGCAAAACACCCACCCCGAAGGGTGGGTGTTTCTGCTATTCGTGGAGAATAGGGGAATCGAACCCCTG
>CANFKN010000144.1 GCA_947447385.1 Microbacteriaceae bacterium | reverse complement strand
GAGGGGGTTTTTGCTATTTTGGTGTCATAAAAGTTGTGGAGGCAAAATGAGCAGGCAAGACCAGCCAACATCGCAAAGTGCGACGCCCAAGCTCTCTCGAGCTGAACGGGCATTGACCTTGACCTCCAAAGTAAAAAGCTTAAGGCTTGCACTATTGGTAACTTCGATTGCCCTCGCAGCTTCTTTTGCCGGCCTGATCCTCGGGTTCGCTCTCAGCCTGTTTGAGTTTTTCTTCTGGCAGTTATTTCAAGTGAAATGCGACCCGGGCAGCCTGAGTAACTGTGTGACACCAGACTTTGCCGCGTATTGGGTTTCTTCCGATTTTCACAGGTCACTTGCGCACGACGTGATGGCGGTTGCCCATTGGGCTGGGCTTGGCTTTGGCGCTGCGGTAGTTGTTTTAGCTGTCGTTTTGAAGTCTGAGAAGAGCAAGTCTGAGGGCACTGAGTTAGCGATGCCCGCAACAGTTGCTGGAATCTTAATGTTCTTGCTGATGGTGGCTGCCGCGTTTGCACTCGCCGTCTAAATAGTTCTGCTAAACCTTTCGCCAGTGAAGTGTCAATGTTGCACCGCTCATGCCGTTATAGAGTTGTTACATACTTTCAACGTCGAGAGGCACGCATTTGTCACACCAAGATTTCGTTCGAACCCTTCGCCCTGACCGCAACCTAGGCATGGAGCTTGTGCGTGCCACCGAGGCTGCCGCTATTAGCGCGCGGCGATACATCGGCAAGGGCAACAAGAACCAAGCCGATGGCGCCGCAGTTGATGCGATGCGCGAGTTTCTTTCAACCGTTGACATGCAGGGCGTCATTGTCATTGGCGAGGGCGAAAAAGACGATGCCCCGATGCTCTTCAATGGTGAGCAGGTTGGCAGTGGAATCGGTCCACTCTGCGACATCGCCGTTGACCCGATTGACGGCACGAGCCTCACTGCAGCCGGTCGTCAGAACGCCCTAAGCATGATCGCGGTTTCTGACCGTGGCAGCATGCTCGACGCCTCAACCGTTTTCTATATGAACAAGCTCGTGGCTGGTGCCGAAGGCGTTGGCGTTCTCGACATTCGCTTGCCGATTGCCGAAAACATTCGTTTGTTGGCAAAGGCTAAGAACAAGGATGTCGGCGACATCGTCGTAGCAATTCTTGACCGCCCCCGCCACGCAGGTTTGATAGAAGAGGTTCGCGCTGCAGGTGCTGCAACCCGTCTAATGCTCGATGGTGATGTGGCCGGAGGCATCCAAGCCGCCATGTATGGTTCACGCATTGACATGTGCGCGGGCATCGGCGGCAGCCCCGAGGGCATCGTAACAACTTGTGCAATAAAAGCTCTTGGTGGCTTTATTCAAGGTGTTTTGGCACCTAAAACCGACGAAGAGACCGCGCGTGGCCTAGCTGCCGGCCTCAAGTTCGACCACGTTTATGAAGCAGACGAACTTGTCAGCAGCAATAACACTTTGTTTGTGGCAACCGGTGTGACTGATGGTTCGCTGGTTCGCGGTGTGAGCATCAAAGGCCCAATCATTCGCACCGACAGCATCATTTTGCGTGGTCACAGCGGCACGATTCGTCGCATTCAGAGCGACTACAACTCTGAGCGCTGGGGTCAATAAACCATACTTCGCTGGTGTGCTCGTGCCATAAACTGGCAATTCACGCACTGAGTTGATGGGAAGCACCAAATGAACAACCTGCCTGTTGTTGGCCACTGGATCAACGGAGCACTTGCCGCTAGCTCCTCTGGCAGAACCTCCCCGGTTTTCGACCCAGCCCTCGGAGTTCAGACTAAGAGCGTCGCCCTCGCCAACCAAGCAGAGATTGCAGCCGCGGTTGCTAGCGCAAAAGCGGCTTTTCCCGAATGGCGTGATGCTTCATTGGCAAAGCGCCAAGCCGTAATGTTCAAGTTTCGCGAGCTACTCAACGCCAAGAAGGGTGAGCTTGCCGAGATCATCACGAGCGAGCACGGCAAAGTGTTGTCAGATGCACTTGGTGAAATCACCCGTGGTCAAGAAGTCGTTGAGTTCGCAACCGCGATGCCTCACCTTTTGAAGGGCTTCTATAGCGAAAACGTGTCAACCGGAGTTGACGTCTATAGCACCCGCCAGCCGCTCGGTGTGGTCGGCATCATCAGCCCATTCAACTTTCCGGCGATGGTTCCAATGTGGTTTTTTCCTATAGCCCTCGCAGCCGGCAACACCGTTATTTTAAAGCCTTCAGAAAAAGACCCTTCTGCCGCCATATGGATGGCCGAACTTCTACAAGAAGCCGGGTTGCCTGACGGCGTTTTCAACGTTCTGCAGGGTGACAAAGAATCAGTTGATGGCTTGCTAACTCACCCAGACGTTCAGGCAATCTCTTTTGTTGGCTCAACCCCCATCGCGCAATACGTCTATGAGACAGGTTCAAAGCACGGCAAGCGCGTTCAAGCTTTGGGAGGCGCTAAGAACCACATGCTCGTCTTGCCAGATGCTGACCTCGAACTCGTTGCAGACTCAGCTATTAACGCTGGTTTCGGCTCTGCGGGCGAGCGTTGCATGGCTATCTCGGTTGTGGTTGCGGTTGAGCCGGTTGCCGACGTTCTGATCGAGAAGATCGTGGCTCGCATGGTCAAGCTTCGCACCGGTGACGGTCGCCGCGCTTGCGACATGGGCCCACTTGTCACCAAGCAGCACCGCGACAAAGTGGCTTCATACATCGACATTGCGATCGAGGATGGCGCCACCGTCGTCGTCGACGGACGCAACGGCGAGTTCGATGGCGATCCTGACGGCTTTTGGCTTGGCCCAACCCTGGTTGACAAGGTTTCAACCACCTCAAAGGTTTACACCGAAGAAATCTTCGGGCCAGTTCTATCGATTGTTCGCGTTGGCAGTTATGACGAAGGCGTCGCTCTAATCAACAGCGGCGCGTTTGGCAATGGCACAGCAATCTTCACCAACGATGGTGGCGCAGCTCGACGTTTTCAAAACGAAATCGAAGTTGGCATGATCGGCATAAACGTGCCGATTCCGGTGCCAGTGGCTTATTACTCATTCGGCGGGTGGAAGAACTCTTTGTTCGGCGACACCAAGGCTCACGGCGTTGAAGGCGTTCACTTCTTCACTCGTGGCAAGGCCATCACCAGTCGCTGGCTTGACCCAAGCCACGGCGGCATCAACCTCGGGTTCCCCCAGAACTAATAACTGTCGCCTCTTTAGGCTATTGACCATTTCGCTTGATTTGCCAACGATAAATTGGGTTGTGCGACAGGCTTTTGGAGGGCAAATGATCGAAGAACTTGCAGAACAAACATCACGCCTAGCAACGCTTGAGAAATCTGTTCGATCTGCCGCAAAGTGGCTGGCCATCAGCAGTGCCGTTCTTGCCCTTGCGTTATTTCTGCTGTTTGAGATTATTCAAATATCGATGTCTACTAACACGCCGATATTCTTTCTTGAAATGGGTCTTGAACTGGTGGCAATCATCGCCCCAATCGCAGCATTTGTGTTTCTCTTTCGCTTGAGAAACAAACGCAAAAAAGCAAAAAAATTCGCAAAGCTTCACAATCTCGAAGTGCCCTCAGTTGTGCATAAAACTAAAGCCGCGCAATCGTGGGGTTTCGCAGTTTTCTGGTTGGTTGTAGCCCTAATCGTGACATACCCCGTCGGGGTGTTGTTCTTGATGGTCGCATTTTCAGCCATCACGAATTTCGTCAGTGG
>CANFKN010000143.1 GCA_947447385.1 Microbacteriaceae bacterium | reverse complement strand
TTTGTGAAGCGAAACTAGCTGAGCAGGTCGGTAGTTTCGAGCCATTCCAACTCGAGCGCTTCACGCTTATCGTTGAACGCTTGTTGCTGTGCGACTAGCGTTGCCAGCCCTTCAAAGTCACTCTGGTCAAAAGTTGCCATTTTGAGGTGAAGTGCGGCTTCATCGGCGCTGATTTTTTCGAGGATTCTCTCAACGCGCGCCAAGTTCTTCTCAGCTTCGCGCCTTGCTGCGCTGCCAGCTGGCAGAGCGTTTGGGTTGACTTTGGCACTCGCGGCGCCGGCGCCCGAAGTGGCCGAGCTGGCACCGCCAGCGTTGGCGCTATTGCCAGCGCTCGAGTTGAGACCGCCAGGCAGACGACCATCGCCGCTCTTAACCGAACCCAAACTGTGCTTGCGAAGGCGAAGATATTCGTCAACTCCCCCAGGCAGGTGACGCAGGTGGCCATCGCCGAGCAGTGCATATTGCATGTCAGTGACGCGCTCCAGTAGGTAACGGTCGTGGCTCACCACGATCAGCGTGCCCGGCCATGAGTCGAGCAGCCCTTCGATTGCTGCCAACATGTCAGTGTCGAGGTCGTTCGTTGGTTCGTCAAGAATCAGCACGTTTGGTTCACCAAACAGCAATCGAAGCAGTTGCAGTCGGCGGCGCTGGCCACCGCTGAGCTCGCCCACCGGGGTTTGCAGCTGAGCGCTGCTAAACCCGAGTTGCTCGACCAACTGCGTGATGTTTACTTCTTTTTTGTCAACCCTGAAATAGGTTTTTTCGCGAGCGATCAACTCAAAGATTTTGTCGTTGGCAAACTCGTCGAGTTCGCGAACGTCTTGGCTTAGCGTTGCCATGACCACGGTCTTGCCTCGCTTGATTTTGCCTGAGTCTTGCTCGAGCGCACCAGCCATAAGTTTGAGCAACGTGGTTTTGCCAGCGCCATTAACGCCGACCAAACCAAGGCGGTCGCCAGGGCCGAGGCGCCATGTCACATCGTTGAGCAGCTGCCTGCCACCGATGCTATAGCTCACGTTTTCAACATCAACTACGTCTTTGCCAAGGCGGGCGGTAGCCAGCTTTGACAACTCAACGCGGTCACGGGGTTCTGGTTCGCCGGCGATGAGGTCGGCGGCAGCATCCACGCGGAATTTAGGTTTTGTGGTGCGGGCAGGCGCGCCGCGACTCAACCACGCCAGCTCTTTGCGAAGCAGGTTTTGGCGCTTGTTTTCGGTGGCGGCGGCACTGCGGTCGCGCTCAGCACGTTGCAAAATGTAGGCAGCATAACCGCCCTCAAACGGCTCGACGATGCCGTCGTGAACCTCCCAAGTGAGGTTGCAAACTTCGTCAAGAAACCAACGGTCGTGAGTGACAACCACAAAAGCTGCGGTGTTTGCCGACCAGCGGTTTTTGAGGTGGGCGGCCAACCAGGCAACACCCTCAATGTCGAGGTGGTTGGTTGGTTCGTCGAGCATGATGATGTCGAAATCTTGCACCAGCAATGCAGCCAAAGTCACACGACGGCGCTGACCACCACTGAGGTCTTTGATTTGGCGGCTGAAGTCAAGATCGGTCAGCAGACCCGAAATCACGTCGCGAATCTTGGCATCGCCAGCCCACTCATGCTCTTCAAGATCGCCGACTACGGCTTGGCCGATTGTCTTGCCAGGGTCGATTTGGTCAGCTTGGTCGAGCAACCCGACTCGCAGATCTTTGCGGTGCGTGATGCGGCCACTGTCGGGTTCAAGGCGGTTTGCCAACAACTTGATTAGCGTTGATTTGCCGTCGCCGTTTCGACCAACAATGCCAACTCGGTCGCCATCGTTGAGCCCCAGAGTCACATTGTCAAAAACTGTTTTGGTCGGAAACTCGAGCGAGATTTGCTCGGCACCTAAAAGGTGTGCCATTTATTGCTCGATTCTGGCGCCGGCAGCCGGGCCACTAGTTGCAAGCGCGTTGCTCGCATAGAGTCGCATTCGCAAAGCGATTGCATGGGCGTCAGCCGCGTTGGCAGCTAACAAAGCAAGGGTTGGGCCTGAGCCTGAAACCATGGCGGCAAGTGCGCCAGCGTCGATGCCAGCCTCGAGCAGCTGCGCGAGTTCTGGGCACAGGGCCACGGCGGCTTCTTGCAAGTCGTTGTGAAGCAAAGGTGCAACTGCGTGAGGGTCGCCCGAGCGCAGGGCCTCAATTAGCTCTTTTGGCACGCGAGCTTTCGGTGCTTCTTCGGGGCTCAAACCTCGAGCCTCACGAAGCTCATCTAACTTGGCATAAACCGAAGGGGTGCTAAGACCAAACTCGTTTGGCACGAGCACCCAGTGAAATGTCGGCAGGTCGGCAACGAGTTCAAGCTTGTCGCCGATGCCTTTGCCAATGGCAGTTTCACCGAGCAATGCAAACGGCACATCGGCCCCAAGAGCTCCTGCCGACTCACGCATTTTCTTAGCCGAGATGCCGGTGCACCAAAGTTCATTCACCGCGAGCAACGCTGCAGCGGCATCAGCCGAGCCACCACCCATGCCACCGGCAACCGGCACATGCTTTTGAATTGCAAAGCCAGTCGGTGCCGGGTTTTCAATGCCAGCCTCGGCAGCAACGAACCAAGCTGATTCGACCACAAGGTTGCTCTTGTCGGTGGGCACGCCTGCGAGGTGTTGCTCGGGCAAACTGCCGGTGACGCTCACTCGCCAATCGAGCGCATCAGTGGCAACGACATATTCGCGCAGGTTGAGTGCTTGATAGAGGCTGGCAACCTGGTGGTAGCCATCTTCGCGCAACGCACCAACACCAAAATAAAGATTGATTTTGCCAGGCGCTGAAGCAACCGCGACGGGTTGCGAGCTCAGACGAGTTGCTAGAGAAGCAATCACGCCGTTCCAATATTCGGCAATCAAAGGCAAACCATCAGCATCTTTGATTTGCTCGTGACTGAGGTTCAGACGAACCAAAGCGCTGCCAAGTTTGATCAGTTCAAAATAGGCGCGGCTGCCGTCAGGAAACCCAAAACTAACGGCCTTGTCTTCGCTATCGCCGATGATTCGAGGTTCTTCATCGGCCTTCCACGACGGCGCATCACTTAGAGCTGTGAATAAGCGGCTTGGCTCGACGCCGAGGTGCCAAAAACTTGTAACCGTGTGCCAACCCGTGTGCTCATCGAAGCTGGTTTCAAAGCCTTTATTGGTCACGAATGCCCGCCTCGGCAATTCGAACGAACTCGTGCACGTTTAGCTGCTCGCCACGCTTGCTCGGGTCAATGCCAGCGGCAACCAAAAGCTGCTCGGCACGCGCTGGGCTGCCTGCCCAATCGGCAAGTGCCTGGCGCAGAGTCTTGCGACGCTGCGAGAAAGCACCGTCAACCACGGCAAAAGTTGCGAGGCGCAGAGCTTCATCGCCAAGTGCAATCTCGCGCTTAACGAAATAAACCAGTGCCGAGTCAACATTTGGCGCTGGCCAAAAAACGTTTCGACCAACGTTGCCCGCGAGGTTAGCATCGGCATACCAAGCCAGTTTCACACTCGGGGTGCCATAAACCTTGCTGCCGGGCGCTGCTGCCAAACGGTGCGCCACCTCAGCCTGAACCAAAACAAGGCCCGATTGCAATGTTTTGAAGTGCTCCAAAAAGTGCAGCAGCACCGGCACCGAGATGTTGTAAGGCAGGTTAGCCACCAGTGCATCGGGAGCCAAAGGCAACTCGGTGAGCTTGAGCGCATCAGCCTTCACAAGTGCAAAGTCAGCGCCAGCACTGGGTGCTCGCTTGGCAACGGTTGCCTCAAGTT
>CANFKN010000142.1 GCA_947447385.1 Microbacteriaceae bacterium | reverse complement strand
CGATTGCGCTCACGATTGGCTTCGTGGTGGCAGCTGCCGCGCGCACGACACCTTCGTCGCTAAACACCAGCAAATCGCCAAAAGCTCCGCCACCGCGGGCAACGATAATCACGTCAACCTCAGGGTCGGCATCGAGTTGCTTGATAGCTGCGATGATCTGTGGGGCAGCTTTTTCACCCTGAACCAGAGTGTTGATGACCTTGAAGTTCACCTCAGGCCAGCGCAAGCGCGCGTTTTGCAAAACGTCTTTCTCAGCATCGCTGTCTTTGCCAGTGATGAGGCCGATGCAGTTCGGCAAAAACGGCAACGGCTGCTTAACCTGAGTCAAACCTTCGGCAGCCATTTGCTGGCGCAACCGGTGGATGCGCTCGAGCAAGTCGCCAAGACCCACCTTGCGCATTTCTTGCACGCTCATGGTCAGCTTGCCGTTTTTAGGCCAAAACTCTGGTTTGATCAACGCAACCACGCGGTCGCCCTGAGCCAGGCCAGCCTCAAGGCCGCTCGGGTTCCACGAGTGCACGCTCACAACGTTTTCGATTTGCAAATCGCGCAGCTCGGCAAACAACCGGCCGTTGCCGCCGCTAACCTTGGCTAGCTCGCCCTCAACCCACAAATAGCCGAGCTTTTCGATGTGGCCCTTGATCGCGGCGTTGAGTTTTGAGATCGGCCATGGCTCGGCCCGGCTGCTGCTGCGCGAAGGGTTTGGGCCATCACTGGCGTCGTCGGCACTTGCGCCGGCATCCGTGCTAAAAGCGCCACCGTTTGCGCCGCCAGAAGCGCCGCCACCCCAGCTGCTCATGCTCGACATAAAACCCCTAAGACTTATTGGCTCACTCGCGTTTATCATTGAAGAGTGATTGTTACTAAGGATACTTCGCCGATAGCCGTGATTCCCGAAAAACCGGAGGGGCACAAGCGCGTTTTGCTGGCCTCACCGCGAGGTTATTGCGCAGGCGTTGACCGCGCCGTGATTGCCGTTGAGAAAGCTCTCGACCACTACGGAGCGCCGATCTATGTGCGCAAGCAAATCGTTCACAACAAGCACGTTGTTGCTTCGCTTGAGACGCGCGGCGCTATCTTTGTTGACGAAGTTGATGAGGTGCCTGAGGGCAGCATTTTGGTTTTCTCGGCGCACGGTGTTTCACCGGCAGTTGTTGCAGCCGCCGAGGCCCGAGGCCTCAACACGATTGATGCAACCTGCCCGCTTGTCACCAAGGTTCACCGCGAGGTTCAGCGCTTTGCCGCCGAGAACTACGACATTTTGCTTATCGGCCACGAAGGTCACGAAGAAGTTGAGGGCACGGCTGGCGAAGCGCCAGACGTTGTGCAGATCGTTGACGGCCCAGACAGCGCTGGCGAACAGACCGTGCGCGACCCAAACAAGGTTATTTGGCTTTCACAGACCACACTCTCGGTCGATGAAACCATGCAAACCGTTGTGAAGCTTCGCGAGAAATACCCAACTCTTCAAAACCCACCAAGCGACGACATTTGCTATGCCACTCAGAACCGCCAGGTTGCCATCAAAAAGGTTGGCGCTGACAGCGACCTCGTGATCGTGGTTGGTTCAGCTAACTCATCGAACACGGTGCGTCTAGTTGAAGTTGCACTTGAGGCTGGCGCTAAGGCCGCCTATCGCGTTGACTTTGCACACGAAATCGACGATGCCTGGTTCGAAGGCGTTGAAACAATTGGCGTTAGCTCAGGCGCCTCGGTGCCCGAAGAGCTAGTTGACGGCGTTCTAGAGTTCATTGCCGAGCGTGGCTTTGGCGACGTTCGCAACGTCACCACTGCCGAAGAAGACGTGCAATTCTCTCTGCCAAAAGAACTTCGCAAAGACCTCAAGGCTGCCGGCACCGACACCTCCAACAAGGTCAAGCGCAGCTAGTCTGCAAATCACTCTGTAACAAAAAGTCACCTTGCGAAACATTTCGTAAGTCATTTTTGAAGTTCGAAATTCTGCTTCTAGTGTTTTAGTCAACAGGCAACTCAGCCAGTTTCAAAATCACTAGGAGCACCAAAAAATGAGCATCAAAATCAAGTCAATCGCAGCAGTTGCTGCGGCTTCAGCACTAGCGCTGGGTGGCCTCGTAGCCACCACCCCTGCAGATGCAGCAACCCCAACTATCACAGTTGCGACCGAAGGCACCTACGCACCATTTAGCTACCACGCAACCGCACGTGGCCCGCTAACCGGTTATGACGTCGAAGTTTTCAAGGCAGTAGCTAAGAAGGCCGGCATCAAAGTTGTTTTCAAAGAAACAACCTGGGATGGCATCTTTGCTGGTCTAGAAGCTGGTCGCTGGGACGCAATCGCTAACCAGGTAACCATCACCGACGCTCGCAAGGCGCTTTACACCTTCACCGTGCCTTACACCTCTTCAAGCGAAGTTGTTGTTACTCGCAAGAACGACAACCGCGTGACTCGCGCTGCTGATGTTTCAGGCAAGACCGCCGCTCAGACCGCAACCAGCAACCACCACGACCAGGCAGTCAGCCTCGGTGCAAACGTTGAGGTTGTTCCTGGCTTCACCGAATCGTTGGCTTTGCTAAGCGCCGGTCGCGTTGACCTAACTCTGAACGACCGCCTAGCGGTGCTTGACTATCTAAAGCACAACCGTGACGCAAACCTAAAGATCGCAGCAACCCTGCCGGGCGCTGACCTTGAAGCTATCGTCTTCAAAAAGGGTTACAAATATGCAACTCGTCTGAACAACGCACTAAAGGCCCTGAAGAAGTCTGGTGCCATTGCCAAGATTGGCAAGAAGTACTTCGGCTCAGACGTCAGCAAGTAACCTAATAAAAACCTTGTAGCCAAACGGCTGCAAACCAGAACTGCAACTAAAGCATTGCACTAAGAACAAGAAAGGCGGTGATTCCGATGGGGTCACCGCTTTCTTGGCCTTTGATTCAAGAATCACTCTGGCCGCTACTAGAGGCCCTGGTTACCGGCACGATTCCGCTAACCCTAATCACCTTCGTGCTTGGCTTAGCACTAGCGCTCGTGCTGGCACTAGCCCGCATCTCAAAGATCTGGCCGCTGCGTTGGATCGCAGCTATCTACATTTCTCTGTTTCGCGGCACTCCGCTGCTGGTTCAGCTGTTTCTAATCTTTTATGGGCTGCCGGCAATCGGCATTCTGTTTGACCCGTGGACCTCAGCGATTATCGGGTTCTCACTCAATGTGGCGGCTTATGCGGCAGAGAGCATCCGTGGAGCAATTTTGTCGGTGCCGAAAGCGCAGTGGGAGGCCGCGAGCACTGTTGGCCTAACTCACACCCAGACTTTGTTTCGCATCATCTTGCCGCAGGCTGCTCGAGTCGCGATTCCGCCGCTTTCAAACACACTGATTTCGCTCGTCAAAGACACCTCACTGGCATCGACCGTGCTGGTCACCGAGATCTTTCGCAAGGCGCAAGAAATCGCCGCACCAACATTTGAGTTCTTCACCCTCTATGGCCTGGCCGCAGTTTATTACTGGGTCGTGAGTCAGATTCTCACAGTGCTTCAGCAACTTCTCGAAAAGAAACTCTCAAAGCAGGTGGCACGATGAACACAACACCACTGGTTCAGGTTTCGGCTCTCACTAAAAAGTTCGGCAAGATCGAGGTGCTAAAAGGCATCGACTTCAACATATCGCCAGGGACTGTGACAGCCATTATTGGCCCGTCGGGTTCAGGCAAGACCACGATTCTCAGAAGCCTAAACGCGTTGGATGTCGCCTCCTCGGGCCACATCACAATCGGTGACGTCACCATTGATTTTTCAAAGAAGGTAGGCCGTCGCGAAATCAGCGCGCTTCG